>JAGRNP010000045.1 GCA_020440705.1 bacterium
GGTCGGTGCCGGCCGGGATGCCGCGCTCGCGCCGCGTGGGGAGACCGCGGCGAATCCGGCGATTCGGCCGCCGGCGCGGGCACAAAAAAAGCCCCGCGTTTGCAGGGCTTACGGTGAAGCTCCTCGGGTAGGACTCGAACCTACAACCCTGCGGTTAACAGCCGCATGCTCTACCATTGAGCTACCGAGGAACCGGATATCCAGATTTTGGGCTCAAAACTGCGTCTGCACACTTCGGCGCCGACCTGGCGGCCTTGAGCGAAAGCGCAATATAGGCCCTTGATCGGGTGGCGTCAAGAATTCCGACCGCCCATAAGGTCAAAAAATGCCTTATTCATCAACAACTGATCGAGTCGACAAACCGCACGTCACTTCGTCACGACGAATCAGGCTCCAACAGCCGAGCCACATCCTGCGCGGCCCCGAACACCCGAATCACCTCCGGCCGGCTACCCACCAAGCGGTACACCACCAGGTACGAGTACACGGGAAAAAAACGAACCGGTTGAACGGTCAGATCCGCTCTCCGATGCCCCACGTACGGATTCTCGGCCAAGAGCCGAAAAACCTCCTCGAACTTGCCGAAAACCCGAGCCGCACCCTCCACGCTCTCCGCGCCGATGTAACTGATGATCTCTTGCAGATCACGCTGGGCATCCGGAGAAACGATAGTCCCCGACATTCTAATCCGATTGCGCCTCTCGCATGGCGTCGAGCTTGGCCCGCAGCTCGGCCATGACGATCTCGCTATCGAGACCTTCCCCGCGGTCGAGCTGATCGAGCCCGACCTGGATCTCGTTTCGGAACGCCTCCAACCGCGCCTCGAACAGCTGCTCCTTCTCCCTCAGCAACCGCAACCCGTCCCGCACCACCTCACTCGCGGACGCATAGTTCCCCGACTCGACCTTCTCCCGGACGAACTGCTCGAACTCTTTCCCGACCGACACGTTCACGGCGCGATCCTCCTGGCGGCGACTCCCGTCTTGTCCGGTGCATGACCAATGTCAAATTTTAGCAATTTTTGACATCAACTTCAACCCCAGGCACCCTACCCCGCCTTCTTCTCCAACATCTCCGCGATCCACACCTTGATCACCGACTGGCGCGTCACGCCGAGGCGATTCGCTTCCTCGTCCAGCGCTTCGACCATCCAGGCCGGGAAGTCGACGTTCACGCGGCGCGGCTCGAGGTTCAGGCGGCGGGCCGAAGCGGTGTCCAGGCAATCGGACACGTCCTCGCCGGCGTCGAACTTCTCGTCCAGGTCACGGGCTTTCATAGAGGGCAACCTCCTCGCGTCGGGAGCGGCGCACCGAGATGATCCGGATGCGCTCTCCGCGGTAGGTCACGATGGCCGACCACATCCGGTCCCGGATGCGACCGATTACGACATGGCGGGGCTCGTCTGCGGTGCGTGCAGGGATCTCGACGACGTCCGGATCTCCCCACAGGGCCTGGGCAGCAACGAAGTCGATCCCGTGCTTGGCCTGGTTGGCGTCGCTTTTCTCAGCATCGAACTCGAATTGCACCCAATACTCCGGAAATTAAATAAAAATTATATCATTAATCAACAATAAAAGGTGCTGCATCCAACCCCTCACTCCCGATCCGCCACCCCTCCTGCGGACCTCCCTACCTCGTACCTCAACCGGTCCCCCAGCGCGATCCGGGCCGCTTCCAGGTCATAGTCCGCCTGCAGTCCGATCCAGAACTTGTCCGTCATCCCGAAGTAGCGGCTCAGGCGCAGGGCCGTATCCGCCGAAATCCGCCGCTTGCCCAGGACGATCTCGTTGATGCGCCGCGGGGGCACCCCGATCTCACGGGCCAGGCGGTTCTGACTGAGCTCCATGGGAACGAGGAACTCCTCCAACAGGATCTCACCCGGGTGGACCGGGGCCAACTTCTCGTCAGTCATGATCATCCTCGGTGGTAGTCGACGATTTCGACGTCGAACGCATCTCCGTCGATCCAACGGAAGCAGATCCGCCACTGGTCGTTGATGCGGATCCTGCACTGCCCCAGCCGGTTGCCAGACAGCTTTTCGAGGCGATTCGCGGGCGGGACAGCCAGATCCGAAAGGAGCCCGGCCCGGTGCAGCATCCTCAGCTTGCGCAGGGCCCGCCTCTGGATGTCGGCTGGAAACCGACGCGATAACCGCAACTCGAAGATCCCCTGCGTTTCCCGACAACAAAACGTGCGGATCATGAGGCCATTCTATAACGCCTCGCGTCATAGCGCAACTTCCAGCCCCCCGAATCCACCGTCATCACCGCTCAAACCCCACCAAAACCCGCCACCCCTCACCCTCGCTCCCGTTCGCCACCCCATGCGCCGCATACACCCGCAGGTTGTTGAACTCGCCCAGCCCCGGCAGATCGAACCGCTTGCCGAACCCGAACCCCACGTCCATGCGCCAGTCGCGCGCGCCCTCGTCCGGGCCCATCACGCCGCCGGGCGCGTCCCACGTCTTCCCCCAGTCCACGAACCCCAGCGGTTGCAGCCCCCAGTTCTTCAACACCGGCACCCGCAGGGCCCGCCACACGTCGATCCCCAGGCGCGCGTCCAGCGACGCGTGCGACCCGGCGTCGCCCGTCAGCTCGCCGCCCCCGTAGCCGCGCAGGGTGCCCCAGTCGCCGAGCCAGGTCTTCCACTGGACGGGCGCCGGGCCGTCGAACTCCCGGTGCGCCCCGCGCAGCACCCAGCGGTTGCCCCAGCGGTCGAGCAGGTCCAGGGTGCCGCCGACGCGCCACTCGCGCAGGTCGGTCGCGCCGCCGCCGCTGCCGGCCGCGCCGGGCCGATGCCAGGTCACGTCGCCCTCGAGCGCCAGGGGCCCCGCGGCCCAGTTCGCCCCCGCGGTCCAGGCCACGTCGTCCAGCGCCGCGGCGCTGCGGTTGCCGTCCGGCCGCAGCCGGCGGCCCAGCACGTTCCACGACGTCTCCTGGTCCCACGCGCGGTGTTCGGCGTACCCGCCGCCCGCGTGCACGGCCAGCCCCCGCGCCAACCGCCAGGTCACGGCGCCCGCGAACGCACGCTCCTCGAAGTAGTGGTTCGGATCGCTGCCGTAGGCGAAGGCCGTGAACGAGCGCGTGTGCCGGCGGCCGTCGCCGGCGAAGAGGGCCGCATCCTGGCCGGCCGCGAGATGCAGGCCCAGGCGCGTGAAGCGCGCGCCGGCGGCCCGGTGGCCGGAGCGGGTCGGGTCGTCCACCGACCAGCGGGCCACCCACAGGGGCAGGTCGAGGCGGACGCCGTACACCGCCCGCTTCTTGGCGAACGCGTAGCCGCCCTCGAGGTCGAGGCGCGGCTTGTGGGGCCCGAGGGCGCTCACGGCGAACCCGGCCCGCGGCACGAACCCCTGCACGCGGTTGTAGCCGGGCCGCCGCAGCGGATCGAGGTCTCCCCGCCAATGCGTCCCTTCCCGCAGGTCGTCCAGGGCGGTCGCCCCGGCCGCGCTCAGCGAGTCGATGCGCGCGGGCGCGAGCGTGATCTCGCCGAGTTCGGCCGGCACCTCGGCCTCCCACGTCGCGTCGAGCCCCGACCAGAAGGCCGCCAGCGAGTCGGCGTTGGCCGCAGGCGTGAGCCAGAAGCCGCCGGCCAGGTCCTCCTCGGTCAGGTCGGCGATCGCGGCGCCCGGCACCGTCTCCGTGGGCGTCACCGGCATGCCGTTGATCACCACGTCCTGCATGCGCACGCGCACCTCGACGCTGTGGGGGATCGGCAGCAACGGCAGCCGGCGCAGCTCGACCCGCATGAACACGTGCGAGGTGAACCAGTAGTCGCCGTACTGCTCGCGGCTGAGCCGGATCACCGGCACGCCCTTCAGGAACATGGGGTAGGGCACGGTGTCGACCAGCCGCGCCTCGAGCTTGCGGATCACCCAGTTGGTGTAGTCGACCCACACCGTGCCCGACGGCAGGGCCTCGAAGCGGCTCCGGGGCCGGAAGGCGATCCGGTAGATGAGGTTGTTGCCCACCAGGAGGCGGTCCTCGATCTCGTAGTGGTAGCGGTGGGCCCCGCCGGGGCTGAAGGGCATGTCGCCGATGACCCGCTCCTGCACGTCGAGGATCTCGACCTGCATCTCGTCGTCGGTCTCGTCCTCGACCAGTTCGCCCTTCTCGTAGCGCCGCTTGCGCTCCCACAGGGTCGCCACCTGGTCGCCCCGTTCGCCGTCCTCGCGGTAGCGCAGGGCATACTCCTCCACGCCGAAGTCGCTGTCCGGACCGGGGTCGTCGCGCAGCACCTGGGTCACCAGCGAGGTGTACTCGACGTCGCGCTTGCGGGCCGCGTCGTACTCCATGCGCCGGCCGATGGCGGCGATGACCTCTTCCACCGTCACCCGCGGCGCCGAGACCAGCACCGTGTCGGCCGAGTCCGGGTCGAAGGCGAAGGTGTCCTCGAAGGCGAGCACGAGGCCCGCGCCGGCCAGCAGCAGGCTGTCCAGCTCGGCCTCGGCGCCCGAGACGCCGCGCCAGCCGAGGCTGTCGGCTTCGGCCGCCGCCGCGGCCTCCGGTGTGCCGGCAGATGCCGCCGTCCCCGCCGCCGCGGCCGTCAGGCCCAGCAGCACGCCCAGCGCCGCGCCGGCGGCGCGCTTCCTCGTCGTGGTGATCATGAGTTCGTCCCCTCGTCGTGAGCGGGGCAGGGGCCGGCGCGCACGCGACGCGCCGGCCCTTGGCCCTCCGCGAAACCCCTGGCCCCGACCCGGTCGTCCGGACGCGGACCCCCAGGTCCATCCCGATGCTGGTGTTCGGGTCCCGTCCGGTCCGGGCGCGGGCCCGTGTCTGGCGACGGGCTCGCGCCGGCGGGGCAAGAACCTGGCCCCACGCAGACGGTTCCGGGCGGCACCGGGTTACGCCACGTCCGGCCCGGCTTTCCGGCCGCCGGGGCGATCGGCTCTCCCCACTTGTCCCCCGGCCACGGGTCAAACCGCGTCGACACGGGTCGCCGTTCCCGTCAACCCCGGAAGCGGGATTCCCCGTTCAAGTTAGCCCGACCGCAGCCGATCTGTTGAACAACGTTTTGCAGCCCGTCCGGCGCGCCCCAGGGGAACGCGTCCGGCTCCGCCATGCGGAACAGCGGATCAGACCGGAAGACCCGATCGGAAGAATCGTGCAGAAGAACCGCGCCGCTCAATCCTTCTTCCTCCTCTTCCTCGGCCTGATCGTCGTGGTCACGGCAATCCCGCCCGCCCTGGCGGCCCTCGGCGTCGACTTCAACTCGCCCATCCAGGGCGGTGCCGGCGGCCACGTCGCCGGCTGGACCCTCGGCCAGATCCAGCTCCGCGCCGACCTGACCGTGCTCGGCTTCGCCGCGCTCATCGCCGTGCTCGGCTTCCTCTACGACAAGGCCATCGCCACCCGCTTCGCGCGCCTACTCGCCCTGACGGTCGTGCTCTGCGGCGTGATCGACGGCCTGCAGTTCGTGTGCGGCGTCGTGCTGCCCGAGGGCAGCGTGACTTTCTTCGACGGCACCCTGACCGCCGTGGTGCTCGGCCGGCTCGGCGGCGCGCTCGTGCTCGCGGTGGGCTGCGCCGTGCTCCGCTGGGGCCACCGGACGAGCCCCCGCGCGGGTGTGATCCAGGTCGCGCTGCCGAGCGCCGCGGTCATGGGCGCCGCGTGGTGGGCCATGGGCGCCTACACCAGTCCCGCCCGCCTGCCCCTGCTCGACCTCAACCTCGCCACCCTGCTGGCCTACGGCCTGGCCGCCGGCTTCCTGCGCGCCGAACTGCGCCACCACCGGCTGCGCTTCTTCGGGCGCGGCGTCCTGGCCATGTTCATCCCCCTGGCCGCGAGCCAGCTGCTGCTCGCCTTCGCCACCCACACCGTCGTCGACGACGCCTACCAGGTGGCCAACCTGCTGCACTGGTTCGCCTGGCTGATCCCCGCCGCCGGCCTGGGCATCGACTACGTGAACTCGTTCTACGCCCGCGACGTGAGCCTGGAGATGCGCTTCCTGCGCGCGGTCATCGACACCGTGCCCCATTTCATCTACGCCCGCGACAGCCGCGGCCGCTACACCATCGTCAACCGGGCCACTGCCGAGTTCCACAACCTGAAGGTGCACGAGATCGAGGGGCGGCACGTCATGGACATCCATCCCGACGTGCAGCAGGCCCGCGAGTGGCTCGCCGAGGACAAGGAGACCCTGCGCAGCGGCGAGGGCTGGATCGCCCGGGGCCTGCCGGCCACCACGCCCGACGGCGAGACCATGTGGATCGACACCATCAAGACCCCCCTGCGCACGCCCCTGGGCATGAACGACCAGGTGCTCGGCATCTCCATCGACGTGACCGAGCAGCGCCGCGCCGACGCCGCCCTGGCCGCCGCCCTCGAGGCCGCCAAGGAGAGCAGCAAGGCCAAGACCGAGTTCCTGGCCAACATGAGCCACGAGATCCGCACCCCCATGAACTGCATCATCGGCCTGACCGACCTGATGATGGACATGGGCGGCGACGCGCGGCAGCACCAGTACCTGGACATGATCCGCATGTCGGGCGCCACGCTGCTGACCCTCATCAACGACATCCTGGACATCTCCAAGATCGAGGCCGGCCAGCTCGAGCTCGACCTCGTCGAGACCGACATCCACGCCTTCATCGAGGAGACGGCGGGCCTGATCGCATTCACCGCCCAGGCCAAGGGGCTGGAGATGGTGTGCCGCCTCGCGCCCGGACTGCCCGAGCGGCTCCGCGTCGACCCGGGCCGGTTGCGCCAGGTCCTGACCAACCTGCTCAACAACGCCACCAAGTTCACCCAGCAGGGCTACGTGTACCTGGACCTCGAGGTCGTGGGCGAGCGGAAGGACGCGGTCGACCTGCGCTTCCGGGTGGTCGACACGGGCATCGGCATCGCGCCGGAGAACCTCCAGCGCATCTTCGAGAAATTCACCCAGGCCGAGGCGGGCACCACGCGGCGCTTCGGCGGCACGGGCCTCGGCCTGTCCATCAGCCAGCACCTGGTGCGGCTCATGGGCGGCGAGATCGCGGCCACCAGCGAGGTCGGCACCGGCACGACCTTCACCTTCACCATTCCCGCCCGGATCGGCGCGGCCGCCGCCGATGTGGTCGGCACCGCGCCCGCCGCCGCGGCGCTCCGCGTGCTCGTGGTGTCCTCCCACGAGCGGGGCGGCGAGGTGCTGGTCGAGCAGATCCGCACGTTCGGCCACGAGGCGCGTCTGGTTGCCGACGCCGGCGAGGTGGGCCCGGCCCTGGCCGATTCCCGCCCCTGGGACCTGGTGCTGGCCGACGAGATCCACTTCGGGTTCGAGCACACGCTGCTGCGCGAGGCCCTGGCGCGCCTGCCGCAGACCGCTCGCCCCCGCGTGCTGATGCTGAACGCCCTGACCCATCTGCCCGATGGCGCCGAGCTGGCCCGCGTCGGCTGCGACGGCTCCCTGAGCCGGCCCGTGCGCCGCGCCGACCTCGCCGCGGTGCTGCGGGGCGAAACGCCGGCCGGCGCCCCGATCCCGCGCGCGCCCGTCGCCCCGACGGCGAACGCCGAGCCGACCGACCTGGAAGCCGACCCGGCCCAGGGCGCGCGCGTGCTCCTGGCCGAGGACAACCCCTTCAACCAGAAGGTCGCCACGGCCATGTTGCGGCGCCTCGGCTACCGGGTCGAGGTGGCCGGCAACGGCGCCGAAGCCGTCGACATGGTGCGCACCGGTGGTTTCGACCTCGTGCTCATGGACTGCCAGATGCCGGTCATGGACGGCTACGAGGCGACGCGCTGCATCCGCGACCTGCCGGCGCCCCTCGGCTCGATCACGATCATCGCCATGACCGCCAACGTGCTCAGCGGCGACCGGCAGGCCTGCTTCGCCGCCGGCATGAACGACTTCCTGCCCAAGCCCATCACCCGCGACGTGCTGCAGCAGGCCCTCGACCGCTGGGACATTCCGGCCACGAAAAAACCGGCCCCCCGGGAGCCGGTCGTGCCGCAGCAGGTCTGAGCCGCAACGCGCGTCAGAGGCCCAGATGGCCCCGCAGCTCCGCGGTGCTCTTCGTGTTCAGGATCCAGCCGCAGATGAGGCCCGCGTCGTGGGCCAGCTGGGCGCCGTGGCGGAAGTCGACAAGCCGCGCGGCCCGGTGGGCGTTCGGGCTGATGACCATGTACACGCCCATCTCCTGGGCCATGCGGCAGCAGGTCCAGTCGATCTCGGGGCAGTTGGGGTTGGCGTCGAGCTCGACGGCCTTGTTGTTGGCCGCGGCCGCCCGCAGCACCTGCTCGATGTCGGCCAGCCCCTCGCACCCCCGCAGCATGTAGTCGCCCATGGGCTTGCCGAGGATCGTGACCTTGGGGTGCCCAGCCGCGGCGACCATGCGGCGCAGCAGCGCCTCGGGCGTGTTGTCGCCGTTGACGGGAAACGAGGCGATGACGAAGTCGAACATGTCGAGGGTGTCGTCGTCGACGGGCAGGGTGCCGTCGGCGTTCACGTCGATCTCGATGCCCTGGAAGACGTCGAAGTCGGCGTGCTTCTCGCGCAGGCGGTTAACCTCCTGGCGCTGCACGCGGGCGGCGTCGAGATCGAGTCCGTCGCGGTGGGTGTCGCTGATGAAGTGGTCCGAGACGCCGAGGTACTCGAGCCCGATCTCCCGCGCCGTCTCGACCATGGAGGCGAGGGAGTGCGCGCCGTCGGTCCAGCGGCTGTGGCTGTGCAGGATGCCCCGGATGTCGCAGGGCCGCACGGGATCATGCCGACAGGGACCGTCCAGGTTCGTCACCTCGCTGAGCGTGTATTTGCCCTTGGCCGCCGGGCGGCCGTCAAAGCTGTCGCTGTCCAAATCCGGCGCCTCGGGGATCGGGTGGTCGGAGCAGGGGATCGACTGTCCCGTCGGTGGGTTCACCGCGGCGTGGGATCCACGTTAGTTCCGGTCCAAAAAGACCGCAACCTCCCCCGGGACCGTCCGGAGGAGGTTGCCAGACGCCGGGCGGACGCCCGGATCGGGCCGACGGACCGGTCTAGAACGCGCCCCACTTCTGCTTGCCGGGCAGCCAGTAGCTGGGCAGCAGGAAGCGGAACATGCGCGCCACGCCGCGGGCCTTCTCCACGGCCTCGTCGCTCTCGTCGGCGAGCTGGTCGAGGCCTTCGTCGAACATGTCGGCGAAGACGGCCTGGGCGGCGGCCTTGCGCTCCTCCTCGGTGTCGAACTGGTCGCGGATGCTGTTCAGCTCGCCGTGATCGAGGAAGAAGCCGGCGCAGTTGGGGCACTCGTCCACCTGCACCTCGCGCTTGACGCTGGCGAAGTGCTTCAGCATGGGCATGCCCTCGCAGCGGGGGCAGAACCGCTTGCCGTCCTCGTGGACCTTGACGTTCGCGCCGCGCGCGACGTGCATCAGGTCCGCGCCCATCGCCTCGTGGGGTTCATCGACCTTCTTCAGCTCGAACCAGTCGAACCACACGCCGCCGCAGCCCCCCTGGCACACGTCGACGGCGATATCCTGCACCTTGACCTCGGTCATGGCGTTTCCGCAAGCGGGACACTTCACGGTTTCCCTCCCGGATGGGTGTGGGCCGCCCCCGGGCGATGGCGCATGGCACCGTTCGGAGCGGGACGGCGGAATTCTCTCCCGGGTTATCGGCCGGAATCCGGGGTTCCTTAGTGCGGTTCGACCGGTTTTCGCCGACCATGTCCCGAGGGGGTTGATACGCCCTGTTCGTTTCCCGGGAGGGAGAGAAATGGACCGCTCCACCGCCATGGCCGGCGCCGCCCGCGACGCCATGCGCCACGTCCTCGATCTGGCGCCCGCCGACCGGGTGCTCGTGGTGACCGACCCCGAATCGGCCGCCTGCGGCGATGCCTTCGCCCGCGGTGCCCGGGAGCACGGCTGCACCGTCCGGCTGCACACCCTCCCGGCCGCGGGACGCCCCCTGACCGCCGTGCCCGACGACCTGCGCGTCCTCCTGCCCGACGCCACGGTGGTGGTCAACACCCTGGTGGGCGACGCCGCCGAGGTGCCCTTCCGGCTCAAGTGGATCCAGCTGATCGAGGGGGCCGGCCGCATCCGGCTCGGCCACAGTCCCGGCATCGACCCCGACATGATGGTCTCGGGCGCCCTCGGCGTGGACTACGCCCGCATGGCCGAACTCGCCCGCGACCTGCGCGCCGGCCTGGCCGACGCCGTGTCCCTCCACCTGAGCGCCCCCGGGGGCACCGACCTGCGTCTCGACCTGACCGGACGACCCTGGACCGACGACCTCAAGGCCACCGTGGACACGGGGGCGAACCTGCCCTGCGGCGAGGTGTACTGCGCCCCCCTTGAGACGGGCGCCGACGGGGTCGTGGTGTGCGACGGGTGCTTCGGCGCCCACGGCACCGTGGCGGCGCCGGTCCGCATCGCCGTGGCCGGCGGGCGCGCCACCGACGTGGCGTGCGCCGACGCCGATCTGGCCCGCGAGGTGACGGCGCTGATGGACACCGATCCCGGAGCCCGCACCATCGCCGAGCTCGGCATCGGGCTGAACCCGGGCGCCCGCCTCACCGAGCGGATGCTCGAGGCGGAGAAGGTGCGGGGGACGGCCCACGTGGCCTTCGGCGACAACGAGGGCATCGGCGGCGGCCGCAGCCGCTCGCGCATGCACGTGGATTACCTGGTGAAGGCGCCCACCATCGTGGTGACCCGCGCCGACGGGTCGACGGTGGAGCTGATGCGGGATGGGCAGACGCCCGGATCCTGACGGCGCCACCGCCTGCGGGCGGCTCGCGACCTACCGCTCGTTGAAGCCCTTGCCGGCGAGGATCCCGGGCACGCACCTGCGGACCCGCGCCTCGCGCGTCTTCGCCTGCTTCGCCCCGGCGACATGCAGGACGTAGGACCGTCGCCGGCCGGGTGTCAACGCGCGGAACGCGGCCCCGAGTCCAGGCACTTCGTCCATCATCCGGGCGAGTTCTTCAGGAAGATCGAGCTCGTCCTTCGCCGGCATCGGCACCACGAGCCCCGCGGCCTCGACGGCGATGGCCTCCTCGACGTAGGCGCGGACGACGGCCGCGTCGATCTGCTCCACCCCCGTGAATTCCAGCCGCCGGGCCGCCTGCGAGTTCGCCCCCTGCCGGCGCAACAGGCCCGCCGCATCGCGCAGCAGGGCGCCCTTGAAGAACATCAGCGCACAGTGGCCCTTGAAGCCCTGGATAATCGCCACGTTGCGGCCGTCGTGCATGAAGCACGGCTTCCCCCACTTGGTCGCTTCCTCCAGCCCGCAGCCGCGGAGCAGGGTCCGCAGCTTCTCCGTTTCGTCGTGCCACCTGCCGGGGCTCGCGGTGCTCATGGCGGTTCTCCGGTCGGTTCGGTTGTCCGGGGCGAACTAGAGTGTCACCACCTTCGCCGCCGCGTGCTGCGCGTCGACGATCTCCTTCATGCCCCCGGCGGTGCCCGCCGCGAGGTCGTCCAGCAGCCCGAAGTGGTTCAGGCAGGTCGTGCAGACGATGAGCGCGACGCCCTTCGCCTCGAGCGAGCGCAGTTCCTCCAGCACCGGCGACCCCGCGCAGGCGAGCTTCACGCCGTCGGCATAGAAGCAGATCGTCCGCGGCAGCCGGCCGGGCCGGTCGTCCAGGTCGTGCATGTTCAGCCAGGTCGCGGCCAGCTTGTGGGCCAGGGCGGGTTCGGCGTTGCCCATGCCGTCGTGGTTGAAGACGACGGTCAGGTCGGCGAAGGCATCGGCGCTCATCATTTCTCCTTCGATGGCGGCGGAAAGGCGTAGGGCACGAAGGCCAGCAGCGTGCCCGGATACTTGTCGGTCATCAGCAGGAAGCCGCGATCGCCCAGCCGGACGATGGCCTCCCAGTTGCGGCACACCCCGTCGGCCGCCGGCTCGAGATAGACCGGCGGCGTTTCGGTGCGCTCGATGTAGTCCCCCCGCACGCAGGTGCGCACCAGGCGCAGCTCGAGCAGGCGCTCGATGCAGCGGTCGAGGTCGTAGCCGCCCGGCGGCGGCGGCTCGGGGTCGTCGGCCGGCCGGAGCTTCTCCCGCTCGGGCGGCCAGAAGTAGTTCACGACCCAGAAACGGCCCTCGTCGTCCACCGCGGTCGCATCGGTGACGCGGTACTCCACCGGGGGCATGGGAATCGTCACCAGGAACTCGAGCTCGGGGCTGAAGACCTTGGCCACCGGATGCGGATTGACGTTGCGCCCATTGGCCTCGCTGATGGTGATGACCTGGCCGTCGGCGACGACGATCGTCTCCTCGGCCACGTTGGGGATGTTCAGCCCCAGGGGGATCGAGGTGAGCTTCGTCATGTCGATGACCACCTCGTCGTTCACCACGTCGTAGCGGCCGCAGGCGAGGTAGCCGGCCATGCCGGTCTCGTCGCCGGCCTCGACCGTCAGGTAGCAGCGGTCGCCGAGCAGCCCCATGGCCTCCAGACCGTCGAAGCCCTTGACGATGCGGCTGAGCCCCGGCGCCAGGCAGTTCACCTGCCGCGCCGTCAGCGGCCGGGCGGCCGGGTCGTCGAGGGCCGCGAGAAGCTGGGTGCGGGTCATCACGAAGAAGCCGAGCTGGCCGGCGCCGGCGAAGAGGGTAGGATCCTGGGGCAGCACGACGAGGGTGTCGCCCTTCCAGGTCATGCCCGAGACCTCGGCGCGGGGATCGGCCAGGGGTCCGGCCAGGTCGAGCAGCACCGGGGCGACCGTCCGCGCGGCGGGCCGCTCGTCGCCGGCGCGCGCCGACGCCGCGGCGCCCGCGAGCAGCAGCAGGACGGCGAGGGCCGTCCGGCTAGTAGAGTTCGTATTTGACCAGCCGCCCATCGAGTCCCCCGTTGCGGAGCGGTTTCTTCCAGGCCGCCTTCAGGCCCACGTGCTTCACCAGTTCGGCGTCGCCCAGGTAGATGATCGCGTCGCTGCCCTTGCACTTCTGCTTGAGGAAGTCGCCGAAGTCCTTCATGAAGGCGGCCATGTCCTCGTCGGCATTGAGCCGGATGCCGTAGGGCGGGTTGCAGATGATCAGCGCGTCCTCCAGCCCGTCGAGATCGCGGAAATCGCTCGTCCGGACCCGCAGCTCGTCGCCGCCGGGAATGCGCGCCACGTTGCGCCGCGTCATCCGCACCGCGGCCGGATCGAGATCGCTGCCCCGGATCAGGCCCTCGCGGACGACCTTGATCTTCTTGTCTTCCTGGGTCTTCACCTTGAACCAGACCCGGCGGTCGAAATCGGGCAGCATCATGAACCCCCACTTCTTGCGCAGGGTTCCGGCGGGAATGTGGCCGGCCTTGAGCCAGCTCTCGGCCAGCAGCGTACCCGAGCCGCACATGGGGTCGTAGACGCGACGGCGTCCGTCCCACGCGGCGAAGTCGACCATGGCCGCGGCGAGGGTCTCCATCATGGGCGCCTCGACGGCGTCCTGGCGGTAGCCGCGGCGGTGCAGGGAGCCGCCTGAGCAGTCGATGCTGATGGTCGCCTTGTCCTCGAGGATGTGCACGCCGATCCACAGGTCCGGATCGTCCGCGTCGACGTTGGGGCGCCGCCCCTTGTAGCGCTTGCGGAACATGTCCGCCACGCAGTCCTTCACCTTCAGCGAGGCGAAGTGGCCGTGGTCGATCTGCGAGCGGTGCACGTTGGCGAAGACGGCGAAGGTCTGGTCCATGCGGAAGACCCGCGTCCAGTCGACCTTCTTGGCGCCGAGGTAGAGCTCCTCAGGCGTGCGGCAGGGGAACTTGAGCAGCGGGGCGAGGATGCGGGTCACCAGGCGGGCGCGGTAGTTGATCCGGTAGAGGTCCTCGAGTTCGGCCCGGAAGGTGATGCCCCGGGTCGAGGTGCGGACGTCGCGCGCGCCGAGCTCCTGCAGCTCCTCGGCGGCCATCGTCTCGAGGCCGCCCGCGACCTGGGCGAAGAACTCGCTGTTCTTCTGGTAGTAGAGCATGTCGTCAGTCGTCCTCGCGCACCATGGTGATGTGGTCGATCCCGCACTCGTCGAAGACCGCGCCTTCGGCCCGGAAGCCGAACGCCGCATAGAAGTCGCGCAGGTAGGTCTGGGCGTGCATGTAGGTGCCGCGGGCGCCCCGGGCCCGGGCCTCGTCCAGCAGCCGCCGCACCACCGCGCGGGCGTAGCCGCGGCCCCGCCACCGGCGCCGCACGGCGATGCGCTCGAGCTTGGCGCGGCCGTCGGGCATCAGGCGCAGCCGGCCGCAGGCCACGGGCTGGCCGTCCGCCTCGCCGAGAAAATGGATCGACTCGGCCTCGAAGGCGTCGATCTCGCCGTCCCAGTCCACGTCCTGCTCCTCGATGAACACGATGCCGCGCACGACCATGACCTTCAGCACGTCCTCGTCGCTGACGGCCTCGCGCAGGCGGAGATCTGCGGGAGCGGGATTCATGATGCCGGGACTTCCTCGCCGGTGTGGTAGATTCCGATCGAAGATAACCCGCGCCCCTCCGAAAGGCACCCGAATGTTCGCATCGGCCGGATCCGGCAGCACCGTGTTCGACACGCCCCTCGGCCCGGCGGGGTTCGCCTGGACCCCCCGCGGCGTGACCCACCTGGAGATCGGCCATGCCGATGCGGCGGCCACGCTCGCCGCCCTGGCCGCCCGGACCGCCGACGCGCCCGCGCCCCGGCGGCTACCGGCGCCCGCCAGGGCCCTGGTCGAACGTCTCCGCCGGCACCTGGGCAAGGGCGGCGAGGACTTCGTCGACGTGCCGGTCGACACGCCGCAGGCGTCGGCGTTCTCGCGGCAGGTGTGGCGGGCGCTGCGGAAGGTGCCGGCGGGCAGCGTGGTGACCTACGGCGAACTGGCCCGCCGCGCGGGACGACCGGGCGCTGCGCGCGCCATCGGCCGCATCATGGGCGCCAACCCGGTGCCGGTGATCGTGCCCTGTCACCGCTGTGTGGGCGCCGACGGGCGCCTGACCGGATTCTCCGCCGCCGGCGGCACGGTCCTCAAGGCCCGACTGCTGCACGTCGAAGGGTACGTGCGTGATCCCGAGCACGCGGCCGGACTCGCCCACCTGTCCCGCGTCGACCCGAAGCTGCGCGCGATCATCCGGCGGGTCGGCCCGTACCTCGCGGTGCCCGAGCCGCGCCGACCCGACTGGGACACCCTCGTCATCGCCATCGTCCACCAGCAGCTCTCGGTGAAGGCGGGCCAGACCATCGCGGGCCGCGTGCGCGACCTGACGCCCGGCCCCAGCCTGCCGACCCCATCGGAGATCCTGGCCCTCGACCCGACCACCCTGCGAGCGTGCGGCCTCTCGAACGCCAAGGTGGCCTATGTGCGCGACCTGGCGGCCCACGTCGCCGACGGACGGCTCGACCTGCGGGCGCTGCACCGCCGCGACGACGACGAGGTCATCGCCCAGCTCACCCGCGTCAAGGGCATCGGGGAGTGGTCGGCCCACATGCACCTGATCTTCCATCTCGGGCGCCTCGACGTGCTGCCCGTCGGCGACCTCGGCGTGCGCATGGCGGCGGCCCGCCTGTACGGATTTCCCGAATACGCGTCGCCGGCCCAGCTGCGCGAGCTGGGTGAGCGCTGGCGGCCGTACCGGTCGATGGCGTCGTGGTACCTGTGGCGGGCCCTGGATGGCGGAGGACTGAAGTAGGATGGGGCCGGGCGGGTTGTCCGGGGCTGGCGCGAATGGTGGTTCAAACCCGCGAACCGCTTGCCGGACAGGAGTTTGTTCACAAAGCGAACGATGTCGTGATTTTTCCGCTTGCGCCGGCAGTGAAAACGACTAACATCTTCAACAAGACTTGGCAGAGTCTTCAGAACGCGGCTTCCAAGAGCCCGTTGTTTGATAAGCCGACCCGGATTTGTCCGAGCCCTTCGCGATCCCCCTTGCGCTTCGGCTTGACAGGTCCGGGTTCGGCGTATCCAGCACCGACGTTCCGGTTTCTTGCGTCCGGCCCGCCCGAACTCCCTGCTGCGATATTCCCGTTCCGATTTTCAGCACGGCACAGGCGATCCCGACCCGGGTGCGAGGGCACCGGATCACCGCCATGTGGCCGACCGGGTCTCGCCCGAGCCCGGCCGGCCACTGCGGTCCCCCTTGCGAAGTGAGGCCCTCTCAGCCCTGGATCCCGCGGGGTGCACGGTCTTCCGCGAGCTGCAATCCCCCACTCGAACCCCAAGCGGGTGAGCCTCCCGGGATCCAACACCTTTTTTTGACTTTTTCGGGCTATCCGGGGTCGCCTGACCAGACTCCGTAAGCCGGCCGCTGGACGAACGCCGTCAACCTCCCTATCATCATGCAGTTCGGGGCCCGCAGGCCCCACCGTATCGGATATCGAAATCCCTATCGTCACCCGGGATCGCCATGCATACCGAATTTCGTCCCCATTCCTCCGAGGTTCCCTCGTCCTGGCCGGAGCACCTGCTCCGCCTGGCGGCGCAGTGGCGCGAGGCGACCGACGGGCGCCAGCGGGAGCGGCTGCGGGAGCGGATCTGGGTGCTCGTCGTCGGGGCCCTGGCCATGAACGTGCGCCGGCAGGCCGCGCAGCGGGCGAAAGCCGACCCTGAATGGGCCTACGACGTCTCTGTAAAAAAGGCGTTGGAAATTCTCGGCGCATTCGCTCGGGGAGATTGGGAGCCCGGGGACTACGCCCCGGCCCAGCTGCAGAAGTACTTCGCGCTGCTCGCCCGGAACGCGGTGATCGACACCTTGCGCTCCGGTTCTCAGCGTCAGCGGGAACGGGAAGTCGGCGACGCGCCCCTGGCGGCGGTCCCGACGCCCACACCGGGAGCGGAGCAGCAGGTCACCCACCTGCGGCTGGCCGAGTCGGTGGCCGCCTGCGCGGCCGGGCTGACGCGGCGGGCCCGGTTGGTCTGGTTCCTGCGGGTCTTCTGCGACCTGCCGACCGTGCGGATCGCGTGCCACCCGGCGGTGCGCATGCAGCCCGGAGCGGTCGATATGAGCTTGACGCGGAGTCGGCGGGCGGTTCAGGATTGTCTCGAGAAGAGGGGATTCGAACCGGCGGACGTGGGTTCCGGGGCGTTCATCGCCTGCTGGGAAGTGTTCCGGGAGGACAGCCGGCTCATGCGCGAGTCGTTCGAGGGAGAAGAACGGGAATGACCCCTTCCGCGCCTCACCCCACCGAGGACGCCCTGTTCCTCGTGGCCCAGGACCTGGCCGACGCGGCGGAGACCCGCGCCGTGCTCGATCATGTGCGCTTCTGCCGTCCGTGCGCCGACCGGCTCGAGGAGTTCGTGCTCACGGCCGAGCGCGCCCGGGCCGATCTGCCCGCGTCCTTCGCCGCGGCGGTCCCGGCGGCCGCCCCGGTCGCCCGGCGTCGACTCCGTCCACGGCTCGTGGCGGGAATCGTCGGCCTGGCGGCGGTGCTCGCCGTCGCGATCATCCTGCCCCTGTCGAGCCCGCCCCCCGCGGGACCCGGCGTCTACTGGATGAGCACCGAGTTCGAACTCTCGGCCATGCGCTCGCGGCCGTCGGTGCCCCCTGCGGGACTCATCGATGCCCTCGGCCTCTACGAAAGCCACGATGCGCCCGCTGCCGTGGCCGCGCTGTCCGAGCTCGAACTCGCACGCGGCTGGGCCGATCTGCGCGACGTGTACCTGTACGCGGCCCTGGTGGCCGAGCAGAGGTTCGCGGAAGCGGAAGCGGTGTACGACCGCCTCGCGCCGGACACGCTCCCCTACGAGCAGCGCCTCGCGGTGCGGTGGTACCGCTACACCCACCTGCTCGCCAGCGGCGAGACCGACGCCGCCGATCGCCTGCTGCGCCGACTCCGGACGGCGCCCGGACGCATCGGGGAACTGGCCCGGGAGGAAGCCGCCCGCCGCCGGATCGTGAGCTGAGCACTCGTCCCCGCCCCCGCCGGTCCGGCCCGATCCGGGCGCCCGCTCAGGGCAATCCGAACAGCGCGAATCCCGACCAGTAGATGGGGTGGCCCCAGGGCCGGTGGCCGTCGCCGTCGCGAAGGTCGCGCAGCCAGTGCTGGGCCTCCGAAAGGGCCCGGCCCGCCGACATCGGCGTCGCGGTGAATCCGGCCCGCGTGCCCGCGTACCGCCCCGAGTAGTTCTCGTAGAAGCGCTGCATGACCAGGCCGGTCGCCTCGTCGTTGACGTCCCACAGACTGGCCACCACGCGGCGCGCGCCCAGGCCCAGCAGCACTTGCGACAGACCGTGGTATTCGTACAGCACCGCGCCGAACATGGTCACGGTCGAACAACCCGACAGGACCATCAGCTCCGGTGCGAAGTCGTAGCCGTAGAGAAGCTCGCCGGCTTCGAGACGCTGCGGCGCGCGCGCTTCGCTGCCCACCACGAGCGCCTGCCGCTCGGCCGTCGTGACCTGCTCGGCGTGCCCCGCGAAGTGGACGAGATCGAACGTCGCCAGCTCCCCGTCGGCATCGAGTTCGGCGAGCGACCGCTCGATGTCGTCTTCGCCGGTCAGCGCGACGACATCGGGATAGAGCCGCTCGAGCACCTGTTTCTCCTGATCCGGCCAGACCAGGTCCCCCGCGGGGCCGGCCGAGGCGATGACGAGGGCCCGCGTCTCGGTGCGTGGGGGCGCGGCCGCCTCGGCCTCGGACAGCGACACGAAGAGGTTGGCCGCCGGGATCATCATGAAGGTGGGCGGCATGTTGCCGCCGGCGTATACGATGGCCGGAATCGTCATGCCCACCGAGACCACGGTCTCGATGCCGTCGAGCAGGGGCGCGACGTTGGCGAAGGCCCGCTGGTTCTTGCGCAGCAGCACCCGCTCGAGCTCCGGGTCGGGCGGCACGTGGACCGGCCAGGCGACGGCCCGCATCAGCATGCGCGCGGTGGCGGCGTTGTCGTCGTTGTTGGTGTCGAGAACGGCACCCCGGGCCGAGTTGGCCCGCACCCACTGCAGCGGCCGGTCACGCCGCAGCACCATCACCCAGAGGTCCTGCTGGCGGATGGTCCGGTCGGGGAAGTTCTTGCCGCCGATCGAGATGTCGAGGGTGGAGATGAGCGCGGTCCGCGGCGGAAGGACCGCCTGGACGTCGGCCGCCCCGTAGGAGAGGCTGCCGATCTCGTCGGCCTTCTGCCGCAGCAGATCCTGGATCCCGGCCCAGGCCTCCAGGGCATCGAGCGCGAGCCGGAGTCCCGTCTCCGGATCCTGCGGACCCGCATCGAAGGCCTCGAAGACCGCCTGGACCCGGCCATAGAGATTGCGCAGGCGGGTGCGGTAGGGAGCCCCGTCCCCGCGCAGCCAACGCTGCAGGCAATGGAACTCCTGGGTCACGGGCGAGTCCTGGCGGGCCAGGATCTCGAAGGTGCCCTCGATCCGGTCCTGCTGGAGCATGGTCCACAGGAGGCGTCGGTAGCCGGTCAGGGAGCAGCCGACCCGCCCGTAGCCGAAGGGAAAGTCCGGACGCGCCGATTCGTAGATCGCGATCTCGCGGCGGGCCAACCGTTCGCAGCGCGCGAAATCGCCGGCGAGGGCCGCCTCGTCGAAGCGCATCTCGGTGATGGTGCCGTTGAGGGTGTGGTCGCGCAGATCCAGCCGGGCGTATTGCGACTCGGCCTCGTCCAAGAGGCGCTGCGCCTCGTCCCACCGGCCCGCCTCGTTCAGGTTCCAGGCGAGCCAGACCATGTTCTCGGCCGTGTCGGGATGAGGGTCGGGCAGGTGGGCCCGCCGATAGGCCAGGGCCTTCTCGTACAGGGGAACGGCCACGGCCGAGCCGTGGCGACGGCGCTCGAAGTTGGCCTGCGCCTGCAGCAGGCGCCCCCGGACCGCCTCGTGGCCGGGCAACTCCGCCAGGAGGGCCGCCGCGTCGGCCAGGACCGGCGTGGCGCGGGGCACCCCCCAGAGCCGGCGATCGAGCCGGCCGCGCCAGAGCAGGGTCTCGGCGAGCAGACCGGGCCGGTCGGCGCGGTGGCGTTCCGCCAGGGGGACGGCGGCCCGCAGCGCCATCTCGGCGGGCAGATGGTCGCCCGATTCGTGGCTGAAGGCGGCGATGCTGTTCAGGATGGTGACGATCAGCGCGGTGTCCGGCGCCGCGGCGTGCACCTCGTCGGCCAGGGTGCGGACGGCGAGATCGAGGGCGGAGATGTAGTCCTGACGCCAACGCAGCAGCTCGACGCGGTCGAGCGCGGCGACGGCGGTCGGGGTTTCGTCCTCGGCGGCGGCGGGCCCCGCGGCCATCGCGGTCACCCACATCAGGCACAAGGCCACCGCCAGGACCGGCACGCGATAGGGGGCGATCACGCCGGACTCCCTCGGCTCCAAAAAGTAGGAGGCGCCTCCTGCCGGAGGCGCCTCGCTCGACCTCTCCGGGCGCGATACTAGCGGCCCGGGCACTCCGCGGCAATCGCCGGATCGATGTTCTTGTCGGCGTACGCCTTGTTCCACTGGGCGGCGAAGTCGCCGGCCAGCTTCTGCGCGCGCTGGCGGTAGGCGTCCTTGTCGTTCCAGGTGTTGATCGGGAACAGGATCGAGGCGTCGGAGACGCCGGGGCAGGTCGTCGGGACCCACACCTTGAAGATCTCGTCCTGCTTGTACGCGACGTCCTTCAGCGACCCGTCGATGGCCGCGGTGACCATGGCGCGGGTCAGCATGATGTCCATGCGCTTGCCGACGCCGTAGGGGCCGCCGCTCCAGCCGGTGTTGACCAGGTAGACCTGGGTGCCGTGCTCGTCGAGCTTCTTGCCCAGCAGGCTGGCGTAGTCGTCCGGGTTGCGGGGCATGAAGGGCGCGCCGAAGAAGCGGCTGAACGCGCTCACGGGCTCGGTCACACCGGTCTCGGTGCCGGCCAGCTTGCTGGTGTAGCCCATGATGAACCACAGCATGGCCTGCTCCTTGGTGAGCTTGCTCACCGGGGGCAGCACGCCGTTGGCGTCGGCGGTCAGGAAGAGGATCGTCTGCGGGTGGCCGCCGGTGCTGCTGGGCTTGATGTTGGTCAGCGACTCGAGCAGGTACGACCCGCGGCTGTTCGGCGTGTAGCGGTCGTCGAAGAGATCGAACGTGCCGTTGGGGTACATCATCGCGTTCTCGATGATGGCGCCGTGCTGCTTGTAGTCCTTCTTCTCGAAACAGGCCTTGTAGATCTCCGGCTCCTTCTCGGGATTCAGGTCGATCAGCTTGGCGTAGCAGCCGTTCTCGAAGTTGGCGGTGCCCGTGTCGGACCAGCCGTGCTCGTCGTCGCCCAGCAGGGCGCGGCTCGCATCGGCGCTCAGGGTGGTCTTGCCGGTGCCGCTCAGGCCGAGGAGCAGGGCGATGTCGCCGTCGGCGCCCTCGTTGGCCGAGCAGTGGATGGGCAGGATGCCCTCGGCGGGCAGCAGGTAGTTCATGACCGTGAAGAGCATCTTCTTGCAGCTGCCGCAGTAGGCGGAACCGTAGACGACGCCGATGCGGCGGTCGAAATCGGTGGCGATGACCATGGTGCTGGTGCCGCCGATGCGCTCGTCGACGCGCAGCCGGCCCTCGTACCGCTTGGGGTCGAGCTTGTTGTCGGGGCAGACGAGCAGCGTGAACGGCTTGTCGGCAAAAATGCTCTGCTCGATGCCGGCGGGCACGGGCCGGAACATGTTGTCCAGGAAGAGCACGTTCAGGGCCTTGTTGGAGACCGTGGTCACGGGCAGGGCGTAGCTGGCGTCGGCGCCGACCACGCGGTCGCTCACGTAGACGCCGCCGCTGCCCTTCAGGGTCGCCAGGGCGTCCTCGACCAGCATGTCGAAGGTCTCCTCGTCGACGGCGATGTTGTTGGCCGCCGTCCAGTCGATGGTCGCGGCGCTGGAGTCGCGCTTGACGATGATGGTGTCCTTGGGGCTGCGTCCGGTGGACTCGGGGCGGGTCCAGGTGGCCAGGGCGCCGTTCTGGCTGACCAGGGCTTCGCCGTTGTCGACGCAGGCCTGGATCAGGTCGGGCCGCTTCATGTTGCGCTTGATGTTCGAGCCGGCCAGCAACTCTTCGAGACGTTTCTGGAAACTCATCGCCGTGTCTCCTTGATCTGGTGATCAACCGGTGGGGCAGGGCCACCAGCCCTCCGCCGGCAGCGCGCAGAAAATACAAGACAAGCAGGGCCTGTGATTCGGCTCACAGATCCTGTTGGTAACCCGACCAAGTTAGGCAGTCATGGAGGGGGAGACAAGCGGTTTCTGGCCCGCCGGAGCGCCGCAACGCGCCCATTGGCGGCTCCGGCGCGACCATGAGAATCAGTATCGCCCCCTAGGGTTCCGTGCGCCCGAGGGCCCGCAGCCGCGGTTCCGGGTTCTCGCCCAGCCGCACCCCCAGCCCCAGCCGGAACGACCAGGCGTGGCCGCCGAGCGGGGTGCCGCCCGGGTTGCGGTCGCCGATCAGCTCGCAACGGCCGTCCAGCCGCGAGAAGATCCGGCCCCCGCGGTCCAGTTCCATGCGCCAGCCGGCGCCGAGAGCCAGGTTCCAGGTGGCCAGGGCCCAGTCCGCGTCCTTGAACGGGGCCACCGTGTCGTAGCCGATGCCCACGAAGCCCTCGACGTGGTGCCGCCCGCGCCGCCAGAGCCCCAGACCCGTCTCGCCGGCCAGGAGCAGGGCGTTCCAGCGATCGGAGAACGCGTCGACGCCCTTCTCGGTCACGAAGTAGGGCGACGCCGACCGCCCGGCGCGCACCTCGATCGCCAGTCGGAAGAACCACGAGCCGGTCCACTGCTCGACCATGCCGCCGGCCAGGTTGCAGCGGCCCACCCGGCCGAGGTCGCCGCCCGGATCCCAGCCGCCCCAGTAGCCGGTCAGCAGGTAGGGCGGATCGAGATTCTCGAGATAGGCGATCTCCTCGTCGTAGTAGTACTGGAGCCAGCTGTCCGCGAGCTCGTCGTGCTCGAGCCGGGGCCAGGCCGCCTCGGGCTGGCCGCCGTAGAAGAGGCAGAAGAACTCGGCGACGCTGCCCTCGTCCTGGTGGGGCAGCAGCTGGGCGGCGAAGTCGACGGTGAAGGCGTCGAAGAGCTGGGCGTTGGATCCGGCCGGCGGCGCCCGGTGCGGGTCCCAGCGTTCGGCGAGCCAGTCGATCACCTCGAAGCCGTATTCGCCCTCGTCGAAGACCCCGTCCCAGATGCTGGCCAGGATGCGCATGCGGCCCGCCGGCTCGCCGATCTCGCAGCCGTCCTCGAGGCCGAGCAGCAGCTCGTAGAGCAGGTCGGGCCGATCGTCATAGACCAGCCGGGGCGCCTCGGTGTGCAGGGCGTCGGCGCGGCGCTCGCAGGGCAGGTCGGTGACGACGACGGCGGGGACCGCCGCGTCCGTCCCGTCCGGCGGCGGACCGTCGTCCTGGGCCCGGGCCGGCGCGGCCGCCGCCGCGAGCGCCATCGTCAGGACCAGCCATGCCGCGCGCCGGCCGCTCACCTCAGAGCTCGGTTCCCGGTTCGATGACGGTGCCCTTGGGGATGATCGTGATGCCGTCGACGATCCAGCGCCGCTCGCCGTGGTACATCTCCACCTCCGGGTGGGGCCTGATCACCACGTTGTCGCCGATGCGCACGTTCTTGTCGATGATGCAGCGCTCGATGTGGCAGTTGTGGCCGACGCCCATGGGCGGCAGCGCCCCCGCGCCGGTCGGCAGGCCCTCGTCGAGCTGCTGCTCGCCCTCGTAGAAGTCGCTGCCCATCATGACGACGTCCTTCAGCACGGCGCCGCGCCGCACCCGCCCCCGCACGCCCACGATCGAGTTGTCGATGCGCGCGCCGGTCACCGTCGAGCCCTCGACGATCATCGAATCGCCGATCTCCGAGGCGACGATGCGGCTGGGCGGCAGGGCGCGGCTGCGGGTGTAGATGGGCCAGTCGCCCTGGTAGAGGTTGAAGGCGGGCTTGCGGTCGACGAGCTCGAGGTTCGCCTCGAAGAACGAGGCGATGGTGCCGATGTCGCGCCAGTAGCCCGCGAAGGGATGGGCCATGACCTTGTACTGCCCGATGGCGTCCGGGATGACCTCCTTGCCGAAGTCTGTCTTGTCCGGGTCGGCCAGGACCGCCTTGAGCACCTTCGGCTCGAACACGTAGATGCCCATGCTGCCGAGGTAGCGGTCGCCGTCGATGGCGATGCCCTGGCGCGCGAAGAGCTCGCCCGGCGCCCGGAAGCGGTCGATGACCGCCGGGTCCTTCGGCTTCTCGACGAACTCGGTCACCTGGCCCGCGTCGTCGGCCCGCAGCAGTCCGAGGCGCGAGGCCTCGTCCCGCGGCACCGGGTAGACGCCGATGGTGATGTCGGCGCCGGACTCGCGATGGGCCCGCACCATCTTCGCGTAGTCCATGCGGTACAGGTGATCGCCGCTGAGGATGACGATCTGGTCGGTGGCGTAGTACATGGTGTGGTTCAGGGTGGCCCGCACCGCGTCGCTCGTGCCCTGGAACCAGTCGCTCTTCTCCGGCGTCTGCTCGGCCGCGAGGATGTCGACGAAGCCCTGGGTGAAGGTGTCGAAGGCGTAGGTCTGCATGATGTGGCGGTGCATGCTGGCCGAGAGGAACTGGGTGAGGATGAACATCTTCTTGATGCCCGAATTGATGCAGTTGCTGATGGGGATGTCGATCAGGCGGTACTTGCCGGCGAAGGCGACGGCCGGCTTGGACCGCTCGAGGGTCAGGGGATAGAGCCGCGTGCCGCGCCCTCCTCCCAGGATGATCGCTGTCACGTTCTGCACGGGTCGACTCCTTGGCTCGGGCCTCGGGTGGGCCATGTCCTTGTAAGATATGCCACTTCGTCGGGTCCGCAGCAACCGTTTTGGTCGGGACGCGCGGATCGGGTCGGGACGCGCGGCGCCCGGATCCGGGCGTGCGGGGTCATGGGCCGCCTCAGCGCCGCAGCCCCCGGTGGGCCGCCCGCCGGACGACCCCCCGCGGCAGCAGCCGCACCAGCACGGTGAGCAGCCGGTTGCGCACGCCGGGCACGACCACCGCCCGCCCGGCCAGGAAGCCCTCGTAGCCCGCCCGCGCGGCCACGGCCGTGTCCATGCGCCGGGCATCGCGCCGGGCCAGCTCGGTGCGCGCCGCCGCGACCAGCTCGCCCGTCGCGTCGCGCGCTTCCGGCGGCAGCATGGCGTCGGTGGTGAAGAAGCCGCTGCGCGTCGGTCCGGGACAGAAGGCGGTCACCGTGACGCCGCGGCCGCGCAGCTCCTCGTGCAGCGCTTCGGAATGGTGCAGCAGGTGGGCCTTGGCGGCGAAGTACGAGGCCATGAGCGGGCCGGGCTGGAATGCCGCCGTCGAGGCCACGTTCAGCACGCCGGGCCCGGGCCCGGGCGTGCCGGCGGCGGCGACCATGGCCGGGAGCAGGCGATGGGCCAGCCGCATGGGCACGGCCACGTTCAGTTCGAGCAGGTCGTCGTGGACCTGCAGCGGACGCGCCAGGAAGGGTCCGTAGGCGCCGATCCCGGCGTTGTTCACCAGCACGCGGATGCCGAGCCCGAGGCGGGCCAGCTCGGCGACGAGGGCTTCCACGGCGCCCGGCGCGGTGAGGTCGAGGGGGATGACGTGGACGGAGACCTCGTGGTCGCGGCGCAGGGTCTCGGCGAGGGCCGTCAGGCGGGCCGCCCGGCGCGCGACCAGCACGAGGGGATGGCCGCCGGCGGCGAAGAGGCGGGCCAGCTCGAGCCCGATACCGGAGCTGGCTCCCGTCACCAGGATGTGGTGCAGGTGCGGGGAAGCGGCGGCGGCGGGGGCAGGGTCCGACAAGAGTTCACCGCTCCCGGGCGAGGGTCCTAGGTCGCCTTCCGATGCACGGGGTCGGCCCCGATCCGCGCCGAGAAGGCCAGAGCCGCCGAGTTGATGCAGTATCGCAGTCCCCGGGGCCCGGGTCCATCGCCGAACACGTGGCCGAGATGGCCCTCGCAGCGGCGGCAGCGGACCTCGGTGCGCACGGTGCCGTAGCTGATGGCCTTGAGCTCGGTGACCGCATCGGGGGCGAGGGGCGCCGTGAAGGCGGGCCAGCCGTGGCCGGAGTCGTACTTGTCGGCGCTGTCGAAGAGGCCCTGTCCGCAGGCGACGCAGTGGTAGGCGCCGTCCTCGCGGTGGTCCCAGAAACGGCCGGTGAAGGGGCGCTCGGTGCGGCCCCGGCGCACGACGTCGTACTGCTCGTCCGAGAGCAGGTGGCGCCATTCGTCGTCGGGGCGGGTGGCTGTCTGCTTCGCCCGCACGGGTTCCGCGGTGGTCGGGGTGTCGGGTTCGCCGGCCAGCAGGGCGCGCAGCAGGCCGAAGGGCGCGCGCGGGGACCGGCGCACGCGGCGCCGCGGGGCGCGGGGCGTCCAGAGGTTCAGTCCCAGGGCCGCCAGACCCGCCAGCAGCGTCGCGATGACCAGGATTTCGAACACGCGGCGAACCTCCGCTCCCCGGTCGGGCCGGGGATTCGGTGCGGATCCGGAGAGACGGGAAACGACCGCCGGCACCCCGCGGGGGCGCAGGCGGTCGTTGGAATGCCGCGCGGTCCGATAGGTTCCGGCTAACCGCCCAGGGCCTTGTTCCAGGCCGCGACCTGGTCGGCCATCTTCTCGAGCAGGGGGGCGGTGTCGCCCTCGATGCGGACCGAGGTGATGCCGTCCCGGCCGGCGATGGCGTTGACGACGTCCTGGTCGGCCGGGCTCGCGACCTTGCCGAAGACGGTGTGCTTGCCGTCGAGCCAGGGGGTCTCCACGTGGGTGATGAAGAACTGGCTGCCGTTGGTGCCCGGTCCGGCGTTGGCCATGGACAGCACCCCGGGGGCGTCGTGGCGCAGGGCGGGCGTGCACTCGTCGGCGAAGCGGTAGCCGGGGCCGCCGGTGCCCGTGCCCTCGGGGCAGCCGCCCTGGATCATGAAGTCGTCGATGACCCGGTGGAAGCACAGGCCGTCGTAGAAGCCGCGCTGGGCCAGGTTCACGAAGTTGGCCACGGTCAGGGGGGTCTGGTCGGCGAAGAGGGTCAGGTTGATGGTGCCCTTGTCGGTCTCCATCACGGCTTTCAGGTCGGCCACGGATCTCTCCCTTGGTTCGGTGTTGATGCGTTCGCGATACCGTTGCGAAGATGGGCGCTGCGGGCAAGATAGTCCACCGGGGATCGCACCGCCGCCCGGTGCCGACTTTGCGGCAGACACCCCGCGACGGCTTGGGGTAAGCTGGCCGCCGGAACTCCAGCGGAAGGCCCTGCCATGTCCCCGTCCATCGCCAGCAAGATCGTGCTGCTGCTCCTGCTCGCCGTGATCACGGCCGTCTTCTTCGCCATGATCAAGGGATTCCTCATGGCCGTGCTGCTGGCCGGGATCTTCGCCTCGCTGGCCCAGCCGCTGTACCGCCGCCTGCACCGGGCCTGCGGCGGCCGCGACGCGCCGGCGTCGGTCGTCACGCTGCTGATCATCGTGCTGGTCATCATCCTGCCGCTGGGCGCCCTGCTGGGCGTGGTCACGGCCGAAGCCATCAAGGTGGGCAACTCGGTCACGCCGTGGGTGCAGGACAAGCTGGCCCATCCGGACCAGGTGATGGTGTGGCTGCAGGGGCAACCGTTCTACGACCGCATCGCCCCCTACCAGGACGACATCCTGACGCGGGCCGGCCAGATGGTGGGCCTGTTCTCGCGCTTCCTGATCAACAACCTCTCGGCCGCGACCACCGGCACGGTGCACTTCCTCTTCATGCTGATGATCATGCTCTACAGCATGTACTTCTTCCTCAGCGACGGCGGGAAGCTCATCGACCTGATCCTCTACTACCTGCCCCTGGAGGACGCCGAGGAGCGCCGCCTGCTCGAGAAGTTCCGCTCGGTCACCCGCGCGACCCTCAAGGGGACGGCCGCCATCGGGGCCCTGCAGGGCGGACT
>JAGRNP010000046.1 GCA_020440705.1 bacterium
TCGGGTCCGGCCGCGGCGGCCGGCGTCGCGGCGCCCGGCCCGGCGGCCCGCGGTCCGGGCAGCTTCGCCGCCACGTGCACCATCCGCTGGACGGTCGTGCCGAGGGTGGCCGCCGCGAGGAACCACAGCACCGGCACGACGGCCCAGCGGCCGAGCAGCAGGGCCAGCGTCAGCAGGATCACCCGCTCGGTGCGCTGGAAGAAGCCCACCTGGCAGGTCTCCCCCACGCCCTCGGCCCGGGCCCGCACGTAGCTGGTGGTCAGGCTCCCGACCACGGTGGCCGTGATCAGGACCAGGGCCGTGGCGTCGGCGCCGTAGGGATCGCGGGCGAAGTACCAGGTCAGGCCGGCGAAGAGGAAGGCCTCGCCGAGGCGGTCGAAGCAGGAATCGAGGAATGCGCCCCGTTCGGAGACGGTGCCCTGCAGGCGGGCCAGGTCGCCGTCGAGCATGTCGAAAGCCGAGCCGATGACGAAGACCAGGGCCCCGAAGAAGAGGCTGCCCCGCGCGACGATCAGGCCGGCCACGGCGGTGATGGCCAGGCCGACGAACGACACGGTCAGCGGGGTGAAGCCGAGACGGTCCAGGGTGAGGACCACGGGCTTGACCTTGGCCCGCGCGTCCCGCTTGAACTCGGCGAAACTCATGTGTCTTCTCCTTTGCGGCGGGATCCGGTCCCGCTCACGACCAGGACCAGTTCGCCCTTGAGGCGGCTCCCGTTCATGATCTCCAGCAGTTCGGCGGCGGTCCCCCGCGGGGTTTCCTCGTGCAGCTTGGTGATCTCGCGGGCCACGGCGAGCGGGCGCCCCGGCGCCAGTTCGGCCAGGATCTCGAGGGTCGAGCGGATCCGGTGGCACGACTCGAGCACGAGCACGGTGCCCGGTTCGGCCAGCGCCTCGGCCAGGAAGGCCCGGCGCTGCCCCTTCTTCCGCGGAGCATACCCCAGATAGAGGAATCGGTCCGGTGAAAATCCGGACAGCACCAGCGCCGCGAGCGTGCTCGACGGGCCGGGGATCACGGTCCAGGGCAGGGCCGCCTCCCTCAGGGCCTGCACCAGCGCGTAGCCCGGATCCGAAATGCACGGCATGCCCGCGTCGCTGACCACGGCCACCCGCTCGCCGGCGGCCAGGCGGGACACGATCCGCGGCACGACCTGGCGCTTGTTGTGGTCGTGGTACGGCACCAGGGGCACCCGCAGGCCGTAGTGCTTCAGGAGCCGGCCCGTGTGGCGCGTGTCTTCGGCGAACACCACGTCGACGCGGGCGAGCACCGCGAGGGCGCGCAGGCCCACGTCGGCCAGGTTGCCGATGGGCGTCGCCACGAAATGGCACACGCCGGCCGGCGGATCGAATTCCGGCAGCGCGACGGCCGCCGGTGCGGCGCCGGGGCGGTCTTCGCTCAATGGAAGCCCCCGTCCTTGCCGCCGGTGTCGCCGAAGTCGGCGCCGGCGCGGTCGGGATCGACGCGGCCGGGGAAGTCGCACACGGGGGGCGCCTGGCGCTTGAAGGCCATGGCCCGCACGCGCCGGCCGACCTTCACCACGAGTTCGTCGGTGAAGCCGAGCGCCCGCAGCTGCCCCGCGCCCAGCCCCTCGTCGACCATGTGCACCAGCAGGCGGTCGACCTCCTCGTAGGTGACGCCGAGCTCGTCCTCGTCGGCCTGGCCTTCCCACAGGTCGGCGCTGGGGGCTTTCGTGAGCACGGATTCGGGCAGCCCGAGGTGGGCGCACAGGGCCCGGATCTCGGTCTTGTAGAGCTGGCCGATGGGGTTCAGGGCGCAGGCGTTGTCGCCGTACATGGTGGTGTAGCCCAGCAGCCCCTCGGTGCGGTTGCCGGTGCCGAGCACGAGGGCGCCGTCGCGGGCCGAGCGGTCGTAGAGCACGATCATGCGGCAGCGCGCCATGACGTTGCCCCGCCGCACGCGGTCGTCGCTGGCGAAGGCGGCCAGGAAGGCGTCGGCCATGGGCGTGATCGCGACGGTGTCGGCGGCCATGCCGAGGGTGTCGGCCACGGCGCGGGCGTCGGTCAGGGACGCGGCGCTGCTCGTGGCGTAGGGCATCATCACGCCGGCCACCCGGTCGGGGCCGAGAGCCTGCACGGCCAGCCCCGCCGCGACGGCCGAGTCGATGCCGCCGGACAGCCCGATCACGAGCCGGTCGCGGCCGGATGCGGCGAGGGTCTCGCGGATGAACGCACCGCAGCGCTCGACGGCCGCGGCGGGATCGATCCAGTTCATGACGTCACCTTTCGGTTGGGCGGCGCTCAGCTGCGCCGCCAGGCCTCGGGCAGGAGCAGCACCAGCACGGTGAAGATCTCGAGCCGCCCGATCAGCATGAAGAGCACCAGCAGCCACTTCTCCCAGCCCAGGAGCGCGGAGTAGTTGCTGGCCGGACCGACCAGCCCCAGCCCCGGGCCGATGTTGCCCAGGGTGGCGGCCGTGGCCCCGACGCTGGTCACCAGATCGCGGCCGCCGAGCGTGAGCACGACGACCCCGGTCACGTAGACCAGCAGGTAGAGCAGGAAGAAGCCGAGCACGTTCGTCAGCAGCGCCGGCGAGAGGGCCCGGTCGTTGAACCACAGGGTATACACCGCGCGCGGGTGCAGCATCTTCTTCAGCTCGTACTTGGCGTGGCGCAGGAGGATGAAGACGCGCATGACCTTCACCCCGCCGCCCGTGGACCCCGCACAGCCGCCCACGGCCATCAGGATCAGGAGGATGGCGTGGGCCACCGGCGGCCATTGCAGGTAGTCGGCGGTGCCGAAGCCGGTGGTCGTGATGATCGAGACCACCTGGAAGAGGCTGTGCCGGAGGGTCGTGCCCCAGTCGGGATAGAAGCCCGTCACGAGGAGCGAGCCGCCGATGAGCGCCGTGCACACGAGCACGATCGAGCCGTAGAAGCGGAACTCCTCGTCGCGCGCGTAGACCCGCACCCGGCCGGTGAGGGCCAGGTAGTGCAGGGAGAAGTTGGCCCCCGCCAGGAACATGAAGACGATGATGATCCACTCGACGGCCGGCGTCGCGTAGCCCCCCACGCTCTGGTTGTGGTTGGAGAAACCGCCCGTGGCCATGGTGGCGAAGCTGTGGCAGACGGCGTCGAAGGGCCCCATGCCGGCGATCACCAGGGCCAGGAACTCGAGCAGCGTGAGCAGCACGTACACGCCCCACAGCAGCTTGGCCGTCTCGCGGATGCGGGGCGTCAGGCGCTCGGCCACCGGCCCGGGCACCTCGGCGCGGAAGAGCTGCATGCCGCCGACGCCCAGCAGCGGCAGGATCGCCAGGGCCAGCAGCACGATGCCCATGCCGCCGAGCCAGTGGGTGAACGCGCGCCAGAAGAGGGTGCCGTGGGTGCGGCTCTCGATGTCGGTCAGGATCGAGGCCCCGGTGGTGGTGAAGCCCGAGACCGATTCGAAGACCGCGTCGGTGAAGGACGGGATCTGGCCGCTGAACCAGTACGGCAGGGCCCCGAGCAGCCCGACGCCGAGCCAGCCGAAGGCCACCACCGCGAAGCCCTCCCGCACCCGCAGCTCGGGCGCGTCGCGGAGCACCGCCAGCAGCAGCCCGCCGACGCCGATTCCCACCGCCGCCGCGTAGAGGAAGTGGGGCCAGTCGGGCTCGCGGTGGGCGGCGCTGACCACGGCCGGCAGCAGCAGCGAGCCGGCGGTGACCAGCAGCAGGAAGCCGAGGACCTTCAGGACCGAGCGGATGCTCACGAGGCGCCGCCCGAGAAGAAGCGCACCACCGCATCGACTCCCGACGGGAGCGCGAACACCACGACCTGGTCGCCGGCCGCCAGGACCGTCGTGCCCTCGGGCGTGAGCACGCGGCCGCCCTTGAGCACGGCGCCGATCACGGCGTCGGCGGGGAAGGTGAGCTCCATGAGCTTGCGGCCGAGCCAGGGACAGCCCGGCGCCACCTCGAGCTGCAGGATCTCGGCGCCGCTGTAGCCAAGGCTCTCGGCGCTGATCACGGCCCCGCGCTGGACGAAGCTGCCGATCCAGTTGGAGGTCGACAGGCGCGGCGAGATGGCGGCGTCGACGCCGAGCAGGGGCAGCAGGGGCACGTAGTCCGGCCGGTCGACCAGGCACACCGTCTTGGCGGCGCCGTGGTGGCGGGCCAGCAGGCAGGCCATGATGTTGGTCTCCTCGTCCTGGGCCACCGAGACGAAGCCGTCCATCTCGGACACGCCCTCGGACTCGAGCAGGTCCGAGTCGGCCCCCTCGCCGTGCAGCACGAGGGCCCCCCGGAGCTGCTCGCTGGCCCGGCGGCACTTCTCCTCGTTGCGGTCGATGATCTTCACCTTCACGCCGGCGGCGACGAGGTCGCGGGCCAGCTCGCGGCCCATGGCGTTGGCGCCCACGATCATCACGCGCGAGAGGCGGCGCTGCCGGGCCTGGAAATAGTACAGCGAGCGGTTCACCGTGCTGCGCGAGCCGGCCATGTAGACCTTGTCCTCGGCCTGGATCACGGTGCGGCCCGTGGGGATGAGCGTCTCCTCGCCCCGCACGATGGTGATGACCAGGGCCAGGCGGGCGCCCAGCTCCCGGTGCAGCTCGGCGAGGGTCCGGCCCGCGACGCGGCTGTCGGGTTCGACGCGCGCGCCGATGACCCGCACCTTGCCGTGGGCGAAGTCGTGGATCTCGGTGGCGCCGGTCTGGAAGAGCACCTCGCGGATGGCGTGCACGGCCTCATGGTCGGGGTTGATCGCCATGTCGATGCCGTCGAGGAGCAGGCGGTGGTCCTGGAAGTAGTCCTCGTTGCGCACCCGGGCCACCTTCACCTTGGCGCCCAGGGCGTGGGCCGTCTGGCACGAGATGATGTTGATCTCGTCGCTGTCGGTGACGGCCGCCACGAGGTCGCAGTCGGTCATGCCGATGTCGCGCATGACCTGCGGGCTGACGCCGCTGCCGGTCACGAACCGGCAGTCCAGGTCCTCGATGACCGCGTCGAGGCGCTCCTGGTCGCGCTCGACGAGGATCACGTCGTGCTCGCGGCGGCTGATCATCCGGGTGAGCTCGTAGCCCACGGATCCGGCCCCGATGATGACGATCTTCACCTGCGTGCTCCGATCAGTTCGCGGGTCCCGGCCACGCGTTCAGCGCCGCGACGGCCCGATCGACGGCGGCGGCGGGGGTATCCAGGTTGGGGATCAGGCGCACCCGGCCCGGCCCGAAGCCCACGCCCCGGACACCGGCGGCCGCGAGGTGGGCGAGAAGGTCCGCGTCGCCCCCCGCTCCGGCGACGGTGAAGATGACGATGTTGGTCTCGACCGCGTGGGCGACCCGCAGATGGGGATGACGCGTCTCGGCGGCGAGACGGCGGGCGTGGGCGTGGTCCTCGGCCAGGCGCGCGAGCTGGTGGGCCAGGGCGTAGCGGCAGGCCTCGGCGAGGATGCCCACCTGGCGCATGCCGCCGCCGAAGACCTTGCGGAAGCGATGGGCCCGCGCGATGACCGCGGCATCGCCCACCAGGACCGAGCCCACGGGCGCGCCGAGTCCCTTGGAGAAGCACACGCTGATGGTGTCGAAGGGCGCCGCGAGGGCGTCCAGGGCCAGCCCCGTCGCCACGTGGGCGTGCCAGAGTCGGGCGCCGTCCAGGTGGAGGCGCAGGCCGCGGGCATGGATCTCCTCGCCCAGGCGCACCAGGTCGTCCTGCCGCTGGATGATGCCGCCGGCGTTGTTGTGGGTGTTCTCGACGCACACGAGGGCGGGCGGCGCGCAGTGGACGTTGTCGGGGTTCAGGGCGGGCGCGACGCGCTCCCAGTCGAGGCGCCCGTCGGGCGTCGGGACACAGGTGAGCTGGACCCCGCTGAGCAGGGCCGGCCCCCCCGCCTCGTAGCGGTAGATGTGGGCGCCGTCCTCGAGCACGACCTGGTCGCCCGGCCGGGTCTGGGCCTTGACCGCGAGCTGGTTGCTCATGGTGCCGCTGGGCACGTAGAGCGCCGCTTCCTTGCCCAGCAGCGCCGCGGTCTCCTCCTGCAGCAGCCGGACGGTGGGATCGTCGCCGAACACGTCGTCGCCGACCGGCGCGGCGAGCATGGCGGCGCGCATGCCCGGCGTCGGGCGGGTCACGGTGTCGCTGCGCATGTCGACGAGGTCGGCGCCGGCGACGGTTGGCGATGCGGACATGGGGATTTCCTCCGGCGGGAGCGCGGGGCGGCTTCGGGTTCCGGGGCCTAGGATACGCGCCGGAACCGTCCGACCCCAAATCCTAATTTCCCCGGCGCCAACGGAAAACCGGCTCTCCCGCCTCCCGTGTCGGCCGGGGGGCGCAAGAACCGGTTCCGGTGTGGTGGCCGTCCGGCGGCGGCGGGTCGGACGCTCCCTCCGTGCCGCTCCGCAGCGGGAGCGATCGACCCGGCGCAGGTTGCGGAGCTTTCAGGTCGTCGGGCCATCGGGCTTCGCAGCGAATCGGACCCGGAGTCAGATCGTGTCGGCGACCTTGTCCTTCAGCATCTTGGAGACCTTGAAGACCGGCACCTTGCGCGACGGGACCGGGACGGCCTCGCCGGTGCGGGGGTTGCGGGCCATGCGCTCCTTGCGCTCCTTCACCTTGAAGGTCCCGAAGCCCCGAATTTCCAGGTGCTTGCCCGCCACCAGCAGGTCTCCGATCTTCTCGAGGAAGAGATCCACCGTCTCGGCGACTTCCTTCTTGGTCAGACCCGTCTTTTGGGCAATGTCCTCAACGATATCGGCCTTGGTCATGGCAAGCCTCCTATCCTGGTCATTGAGCCGTCACGGTCTTCTTTCAGGCGTGAATTCCGCTGGATTCGATTCACATCATTACCCATAAACCAAAACCTGTCAAGGGCTTTAAGCGACTCGCACCCGGCCCGTCCCCGCCGCCGGGGCAGGCGCCCGCCGGCCTCCGGGCGCCCCCACGGGACGCCGGAATTGACGGGCAAGTTGCAATCCCGACGCGCTCGGGGTCGCGCATATCACAATCCGCAAAAGACCCGATGGCTCCGCGTGATTCCCCGCGCGTCCTCCACGATGCGTCTAATGGATTGAAAAACCTGGCAGTTGCCCGAAGGGGCGCAACGCGTCACCTGGTGGCACCGCCTTTGCAGCCGGGGCCTCGTGGACGCGGCAGGCCGGGCAGCAACCCTGAACAACTGTGCCACTGCAACGGATCCCGGCCTGCCGCAACCACAAGAGACCATCGGGCAACCAAGCGAATCGAAGGAGGACCATCCCATGGCAAGCAACAAGAAGATCCTGGCTCTGATCTGCATGACCCTCGCCGCCGTCGCCTTCACCGGCTGCAGCGACGACGCCGCCACCCCGGCCGCTCCGGCCATCGACACCGCTCCCCCGGCCGTGCCGGCGAACGTCGACCTGGAGTACAGCGCGGGCGCCGCGGTCCTGAGCTGGGACACGAACACCGTGGACAGCGACCTGGCCGGCTACATCGTCACCCGCGAGCGCAACGGCGTCAGCCAGACCCTGGTCGGCACGCCGTCCCTGATCCACACCTACGTGGACACCGCTCCCCTGCAGGGCGCCAGCATGTACCACGTCTTCGCCGTCGACAACGCGGGCAACGAGAGCGCCGTGACCACCTCGTACCTGACGATCGAGAGCGGCCACGCCATGTCCGACCTGTCGGACTGACATTCCGGAGATGGTTCCCATTCGCTGGGTGAATCCAAGAGCCTTCCGCCCCGGCGGAAGGCTCTTCCGGTTGGCGACCCGGCGGGGAACCGGGACTCGAGAGGGAAGCCGAGGACGAAACATGAAGACCATCGCATCGCTGCCGCTGCTGATCCTGACCGCGCTGCTGACCGGCTGCGCCGCCGAAGGGCCGCTGGCCCCCGCAGTCCCCGTCGCCGACACGGCCCCGCCGGCCGTCCCGGTGGGGCTCGAGGCGACCACCAGCCGCTCCCACGTGAAGGTGAACTGGCGGCCCAACACCACCGACGCCGACTGCGTCGGGTACCACGTCTACCGCCTGGCCTACGGGCAGGTGTGGCCCCAGACCACCGAGCCGGTGACCGAGGCCCGCTGGCTGGACCCGGCGCCGCTCTGCGGCCCTGCGGTGTACGCGGTGACGGCCGTCGACCGGGCGGGGAACGAGAGCGCCTGGGCCCAGGTCCGTCACAACTTCGTGCCCGAGACCCCGGTCGCCGCGTCGGCGCGCTGAGTCCGACCGGCGTCAGGCCCCGAGCGCCGTCGCGATGCCCTGGGCCAGCTTGAAGTAGGGGTTGGCCGCGGCGAAGAGGGCGCCGGTCATGACGCCGCCCACGGGGGTGTAGCGCATGAGGACGAGAAATCCGACCACCAGCAGCATGCCGTAGCGGCGCAGGTTCTCGTAGCGGGCGCGGGGCGCCGGCGGCAGGAAGCGGCTGAGGATCCAGCTGCCGTCCAGGGGCGGCAGCGGCACCAGGTTGAAGAGTGCCAGCAGCACGTTGAGCATGATGCCGGTCTGGCCCATGGAGAAGAAGAAGCGGCCGAGGGTGGGCCCGTCCCCGGGCTGCGGGAACCCGGCGACGCCCACCGTCACACCCAGGATCAGGGCGAAGAACACCGCCAGCAGCAGATTGCTCGCCGGACCGGCCGCCGCCACCTTCGGGTGGTCGTTGTCCGGGTGGTTCAGGCGTCCGGCGTGCACCGGCACCGGCTTGGCCCAGCCGAACATGATGCCGCCCGTCAGGGAGAGCAGCACCGGCACGACGATGCTGCCGATCGGGTCGATGTGGGGGATCGGGTTGAGGGTCAGGCGCCCCTGCTCGTAGGCGGTCGGGTCGCCGAGCCGCCACGCGGCCCAGCCGTGGGCCACCTCGTGCACCACCACCGAGAAGACCAGCACCAGCACGTTCACGACGATCATTTCCACGGCGACCTCACTTCGCGACGGCCCGACCGGGCAGGCCGGACCACGCCATCCACACGGCGTCCGGGACGATGGTTTCCATCCAGCCGAACTCGGGGCCGACGGCATCGGCTGCCTGGCCCGGCGACCTGACGACCACGACCTCGGGGGCCGGGGGTTTCCAGAGCGCCGGGTCTGTGGGCCCGAAGAGGGCCACCGTCGGCACCCGCAGGGCGCCCGCCACATGCATCACGCCCGTATCGTTGCACAGGAAGCGGTCGGACCGCTGCAGCAGGGCCGCCCCCACGCCGACCGGAGCGGCCGGGGCGACGCGCAGGTCGGGCCCGAGATCGGCCGCCAGCAAACGTTCCAGCTCGGCCAGGGGTTCCCGGTCGGCGGGGCCGTGCAGGATCAGCACCTGGTGTCCCGCCGCGCGGGCGCGTCGGGCCACGGCGGCGAAACCGGCGGCCGGCCAGATGTTCTGGGCCTTGCCGGCGCCCGGATGCAGGGCCCAGAAGCCGGGCCTCAGGCCGAGCGCCGCGAGCACCGCGTCGGCCGCCGCGCCCTGGGCCGCGGTGGGGACGACGAGAGGCCGGGGGTCGTCGGTCGTGATCCCGACGGCCGCCAGGGGCGCCAGGTTGTGCTGCACGGCGTGGCGGTCCATGACGGGGGCCGCGGGCAGCTCGAGGCTGAAGACGTGGCGGCTGACGTCCCAGCCGAAGGGTCGGCTGTCGGCGCCCACGATGTGGCGGGCGCCGCTGGCCGCGGCGATCCAGGCGCTCGTCACCGAGAACGAGACGCTGCTCAGGACGAAGGCCAGCTCGGCCCCGAAGCCGCGCAGGTCGGCGAGGAAGCGGAACAGCCGCACGGGATTGCGCCACACGCGCCGGTCGAAGGCCACGATGCGCTGCAGGTGGGGATGCCCCTCGACCACTTCCCGGTTCACCGGCGCCGTCACCAGGGCGATTTCCGCCTCGGGCCAGGTCTCGGCCAGGGCCCGGAAGGTCGGGGTCGCGCACACCATGTCCCCCATCTGGTTGTGCTGGCGCACGATGAGGATGCGGCGGGGCCTCAGGGCGCGCAGGGACCCGGGCGTCAGGCGGGGCCGCCGCATCAGGCGGGCCAGGGCACTCGAGAGCCGGTACTTGAACTGGCGGGTGGTGGGGGCGGACATCGGGTCCCGGTCTCCAGGGGAGGCTGCTGGGCCGTCCCGTTCGCTTGACGCCCGAACCCGGTCGAGGTGGGGCGACGATTCGTTGCTGGCACACCACTTGCGACGGCGGCGCGGAACCGGCCCGGTTCCGGCGGCCCGCCCGGGGTCGCCGACGGGGGCCGGGACGGGAAGGAGACCCATGCATCCGGTGTTGCGCGCGGGCGGCCTGCTGCTCTATGTCGGCGTCGTCGCCCTCGGAATATATGAAACGGCGGCCAAATCGCCCAGCATTCTGGGCACCCGCCTGCCCGGCTGGGTCGCAGCCGACCGGGCCGAGCGGAGCACCCGCTGGAATCCCCCCACCGGCTTCACCCCCCTGGACCGGGTCCTGCACGAGGGGGAAGAGGCCGTCAAGTTCTACGGTTTCCTGACCGGTCTGCGGTCATGATCTGCCGCCCGGGCGCCGCCCCGCCCGGGTCTGCCGCTCCTCGAGTCCCGCCAGGAGGGCCAGATAGGCCTCGTGTCGCCACGGCGGAATCTCCCCCAGGGCCACCGCGTTCTTGACGCCGCAATCGGGCTCGTCCCGGTGCAGGCATGAACGGAATCGGCAGGCGCCGGACGGGTCCCGGAAATCCGGGAAGTGCTCGCGCACGTCCAGGATGTCCATGTCCCAGGGGTCGAAACCGCGGATGCCCGGGCTGTCGGCGATGAAGCCGCCGCCGCGCAGGGGAAAGAGTTCGGTGCGGGTGGTGGTGTGCCGGCCGAGGCCCGTCTTCTCCGTGACCTCGTTGACCCGCAGGCGCAGGCCCGGCTGGATGGCGTTGAGCAGGCTGCTCTTGCCCACGCCCGAGGCGCCGATGAGCAGGCTGATGCGGTCTGTCAGCACCTCGCGCAGATCGTCCACGCCCCGGCCCGACGCGGCCGCCGCCCACACGACCCGGTACCCGAGACCCTCGTAGTAGCTCCAGCGGGCCTCCTCGGCCGCCAGCTCGCCGTCGGCCACGAGGTCGGTCTTGTTCAGCACCAGCACCCCGGCCACGCCGAAGCGCTCGGCCGCCACCAGCAGGCGGTCGACGAACCCCGTCTGGGGGGCGGGATCGCGCAGGGATTGCACGGCCACGACCTGGTCGAGATTCGCCATGAGGACCTGCTCGATGTGGCCGCCGCTGCGCCGGGCGGCCATCCGGCTGATGCGGCTGCAGCGTTCGCCCACCTCGGCGATGACGCCCGTCGGGGGATCGGCCGCCGCATCCCCGATCTCGATGACGACGCGGTCGCCGACCACGGCGACGGTCTGGCTCTCGCGGGGCCCCTTTTTCAGGCGCCCCCGCACCTGGCAGCGCCAAGTCTCGCCATCGACGGCCACGAGGCAGTGGCCGCCCGTGGCCCGGATGACGATCCCCTCGCGGCGGTCGTCCTGGCTGGTCTTCGTCTCGGCGCCGATGGCGCACCTCCCGGGATCCGGAAAACGGGCCCAGCGGCGTCTCCGCGGGCCCTGAGCGGCCAATTGCACCTTGTTTATCGGTTGGCCATGGATTAGGTTGTCCGGGACGAAGTGTGACATAATTCCCCCGCTGACTCAAGGTGGTGCGGCGCTCATGGACATTGCCGAGGTTTTGAAGCACACCTCCCCCGATCTCTTCCTCCCCGACCTGCAAGCCACGGACAAACAGGGTGCTCTCGCCGAACTGGTCGAGGGTCTGGTCGCCGGTACCGAGATCTCCAACCCCGACACCATTCTCCAGATGCTGCAGAGCCGCGAGGCCCTCGGCAGCACCGCCGTGGGACCGGGCATCGCCTTCCCCCACGGACGCACCCTCGCCGTGCAGCGGCTGACGGTGCTCATCGGCCGCCACCAGGCCGGCGTCGACTTCGACTCCGAGGACGGCAACCCGACGCACCTGTTCTTCGTGCTCATCGCGCCCCCGCAGGACAGCGGCCACCAGTACATCAAGTCGCTGGCCGCGCTGATCGACCGGGTGCAGAACGCCGGGCTGCGCGAGAAGCTGATGGCCGCCGAGAACTACGAGACGTTCTGCGCCGCCATGAAGGAGGACTAGCCATGCATCCCCAACTGCAACTGCTGGTCGCCCTGCAGGACCTGGACGAGATGATCCGCGAGACCGAGGAGCAGGGGTCCGAACTGGAGGACCTCGGCTTCAAGCACGGCGGCATCGAGGAACTGAAGAAGTCGCGCGAGGACCTGGCCGGCCAGATCGAGCCCGGCCACCTGAGCTGGTACCGCCGCCTGACGGGCAAGTTCGGCCACGCCGTGGTGCCGGTCGTCAGCAACCTCTGCACCGGCTGCTTCGCGAACATCCCCTCCTCGTTCGTGAGCAAGACCAACGAGAACAAGGTCCAGAAGTGCGAGAGCTGCGGGCGGCTGCTGTACTGGCCGTAGCCCCGGCGCGCACCGCACGGAAAACGAGAAGGCCCGGATCCTGCGATCCGGGCCTTCTCTGCGTGAGGGGTGTCCCGGCGCCGGGGCGCCGGGACCGTTCCGTCCGGTCTACTTGGCCGGCGCGCCGCCCAGCGCCGCGATCGAGGACGTCAGCAGGTCGTGGATGTAGTTGGGATTGTGCACACCCATGCTGCGGTCCTCTTCCACGTTGATGAAGTTCCAGGCCGCACCGACCTGGACCTCGGTGCCGCGGGCCCCGGAGATGGGGTGGCCGTCGACGTCGACCAGGCCGAGGGTCTCGAGAAGGCCGTGCAGGGTCTCGAGCAGTTCGGCGGTTTCGGTCTGGACGCCGTTCACGTCGAAGTCGACGAGAGCGTCGTGGCAGCGGTTGCAGCTGGCGACGTTCATGTCCCCGGCGGTGTTGCGCTGCTGGAAGGAGTGGCCGCCCAGATCCACGACCGGGTTGGCATTGCCATGGCAGCCGAAGCAGCGGGTCATGCCCTCGACGTCATGGGCCGGCGGCACGTCCGTGCGGTAGGTATAGCCATCGAAGTGGTAGCCGTTGTTGCCGTAGAACATCTCGCCCTGCGGACCATGGTGGCCGCCCCAGTGACTGCTGGTGATCCTCACCTGGTCCAGGGGCACGCCGCCGACGGTGCTGTCGGGGAACTCAGGCGCCAGGGCGACATCGACCGCGGTGCGGGCAACGTGGCAGGCGGTGCAGATGTTGGACGAGCCGATGTCGCGCATCAGGCCGTTCGACAGGGGCTGGGGCTCATTGATCCGCAGCGCGAAGTCGCCGGTGGTGTGGGGGGCGTGACACGCCCAGCAGCCGATCGTGGTGGCGTAGGGCACGTCGGTGGCGCCGTCCAGACGGGCGACGAAGCCGGCACCCGAATGGCAGCCGGAGCAGCCGTTGCGGCCGCCGGCGTAGCCCACGTAGGCGCCGATGCCGTGGTTCGAGAACGACCACTCGAGCTGCTTGTCGGTCAGGCCGTACTGGTCGGTTTCCGGATCGTCCGTATGGCAGTTGAAGCAGTTCGAAGCGCCGGGATCGATCTGCTCGACGGTGGTGATCTCGCGGGTGCAACCGACGAGCGCCAGCACGGCCACCAGGGCCATGATGATCAGGGTGAGATTGCGACTGGTCGACATGTTCGGTTCCTCCTTGGAAGGTCCTTGGTTGGCTGTGCTCAATCGATCGAAAGCTTGTAGCCCACGTTCAGCCAGACCACGTTCGCCGTGTAGTAGCGGTCCAGCAGCAGGTAGTCGTCGTAGTTGTAGACGTTGTATTTGACCTGAACGAAGTAGTCGCGCGCGACGGTGTACTCGCCCTCGAACATCAGGATCGACTTCTCGATGTCGAGGTCGCCGCCGATGTTCAGGTAGGTCAGGCCCGCAGCGAGGTCGAGGTTCCTGACCGCCGTCAGGTCGACCCGCGCCGAGACACTGCGGTTGTCGGCGTAGAAGCCGGCCGCCCGGTCCTGGTAGTCGTCCTCGCTGTACGTATAGTCGACGCTGACGGCACCCAGGCCCGGCCGCTCGAGCCGCCCGAAGGCGCTGTAGCGCACGCCCTCGGCCTCGACGTCCAGCACGGTGTACTCGCGCTCGCGTTCGGCGTAGGACAGGCCCAGGGTGAGGTTCTCCACGGGCTCGGACTTGAAGCTCGCCTTCAGGCGGCTGGCCTCGATGTCCTTCAGGAGGGTGCGTTCCTCCTGGTCGCCCTTCTCGCTGGCCGCGTAGCTGACCTGCAGCCGCGCCACCTTGCCGTGGTTCAGGGCGAAGCCGGCCCGCCAGTCGTTGTAGTCGGTCAGGGTATAGTCGTCACGGGTCACATAGCCGTAGCCGCCGAAGACGCGGCCGTACTTGTGGTACCAGGTCAGGTCGAAGTCGTTGCGGAACTCGTCCGTCTGGAAGGTTTCCGCCTCGTCCTCCACCCGGCTGGCCAGGAAGCGGTACTTGAACTGCAGGTCCCGCGCGGGGCGCAGCAGCCCGAGGTACTGGAAGTTGGACATGGTGTAGTCCAGGCCGGGCTCGACGAGCTCCTGCTTGCCGTAGGCCGCCCGCACGTAGTGGGACAGCAGTTCGGGGAAGAAGTAGCACGGCCCGCTGGCCCGCACCGAGAGCACGTTGCCCGAGCGCTCGGCGGCGTCGTTGAGGTCGTCGGTGAACGACGTCCCGCGCCAGCCCACGGCCAGGCGACGACCGCCGCCGATGCCGTACTCGGCCTCGACGTCGCTCTCGAAGATGTTGTAGTCGTAGTTGCCGCCCAGCACGCTGGTGGTGCCGGCAGGGTAGCCCAGCCGGTCGCCCTCACGGGTCTGGTAGCCGAAGTTGGCGGTGATGCGCGCCCGGTTCGACGGCGTCACGTGCACGCCGACCCGCCAGTCGCGCCGCTGCGACGACACGGAGCCGTCCGCGTCGTAGAGCTGGCGGTGCTGGCCGTAGCGCACCGTGAGCTTGCCGAGATCCTGCACGCGCCAGGTGAAGAGCCCCTTGCCGCTGTCGCGGTTGATCTCCTGCAGGTCGAGCAGGAAGGATCCGCGCGAACCCGAGGTGCCGGTCAGGCGCACCTGGGACACGGAGAAGCCCTCGTACACGTTGTAGGTCTCCTGGATGGCGGCCATGTTCCGCGCATCCTCGTCCTTGATGACGGTTCCGAGCTTGACGACGCCGTTCACGTTGCCCGCCGCCGCGGTCTGCGCGAGCAGGAGCAGCAGCAGGAAAGCCGTCACCAGGCCCGACCCGACATTTCTGTTCCGATCCGTCCTGAGCATCCGTCTACTCCTCTACTGCGAGTGGCAGCCGGCCACGAAACAGCCCTGCGCCTCGAGGGTCGGCGTCAGGAACAGGCGGCTGGTGTAGGAACCGTGGATGTCGACATGGCACTCGTTGCAGGACACGCCGGCCCAGTCGGTGCCATGTTGCGAATTGAAGTTGTGCTTCGGCACGAGGTGGCACTGGGAGCAGAGCTGGAAGTGCGGCCCCTCGTAGGGCTGGTTCAGCATGCGCGGCAGGTCCGACCCGTGGGGGTCGTGGCACGTCACGCAGCCGCCTTCCTCGGTCGACCAGTCCAGGGTGGCCTGGTGCTCGTAGGGGAAGGGTCCGCGCAGTTCCATGTGGCAGGTGTAGCAGGCCTCGTTGCGCGGGTTCGACGCCAGGGGCGCCGTGTTGTCGTCGGTGGCCAGGTGGCAGTCGCTGCAGCGGACGATGCCCTCGTCGACCGGATGCCGGTACGAACGGGCGAAGTCGGCGCGCTGCTCCCCGTGGCAGGTGTAGCAGAGGCCGCTCTGGGTCTGCTTGAGCTGGCCCGCGGGCGTGCCGCCGTGCACCTGGTGGCAGTCGGTGCAGGACACGCCGGCCGCCGCATGGGGGCTCTGGGAGGCCTGGTTCTCCTGGTGGGGGCTCCGGTGGCACGAGGTGCAGGTCGTGCCCGCGTCGGTGCCGGGCACGGACATGGGGTGGGTCGCGGGGTCGTCTTCCCAGTGGGCGGCCACGCCGGCGTGGCAGTGCGTGCACGACACCCGGGTGGGCGCGGCGTCGCTTCCGTGGCCCATCACGGCGTGCGGACCGGCCGCCAGGGCCGCTCCCGCGTCGTCGTGACAGTCCAGGCACGTCGCGCTCTCGCCGGCGGCGTCGGGCGCGGAAACGGCGGGGTCGGCCGCCCAGGCCGCGCCGGCCACCAGCAGCCCCACGGCCAGCGCCAGTCCGGCGACGGTCGTCCCCACCGCGTGGGTTTTCTTGGTCAGCAAGTCACTCACCTCGGGGTTCGGGTCCAAACCGTTGGCTCGGGAGCGGATCGCTCCCAGCGCCATCCTAGGGTTTCGCGGAGGGCGCCGTAAACCTTTAGTTGAAATTTTAACAAGTTTTCGGCCAAAAGCGAAGCGGAAAAATGGGCCATTAACCTATTTATTTGTAATCGATTGTGAGGTCTGAAATCCGAATTCAAATTCAACTGTGACAAGTTTGTGGCCATTGTGCCCTGCCGGAGGGCAAAACCTGCCAAATTTTTGTCGTTTCCGTGTCGTCGGTGGAACAGCAAACGCCCCGGCCGCGGGGCCGGGGCGTCGCATCGGGTCGGGTCGGGGCGGATCAGTCTTCGGCGCCGGTCATGGCTCCCGCGTTGGCGACCACCTGGGTGATCTCCTCGACGATCTCCTTCTTCTCGCCGCCGTCGTCCTTGACGCCCAGGTCTTCCTTGGCCCAGTCGTTCTCCGGGAAGGGGCCGAGGCTCTCGAGCTCCTCCCAGCTGGTGACGCCGGTCTCCTTGCGGAAGACCAGCGCGGGTTCGCCGGCATCGGTGTCCACGTCGACGGTGATCAGGTCGCCCTTGCGGATCTGGTCGCTGCAGATGTGGTGGCTGATCGGCGTGACGATCTCCTTCTCCACGACGCGCTTCAGGGGCCGGGCGCCGTACTGGATGTCGGTGCCGCGCTCGACCAGGAACCGCTTGGCCTCCTGGGTGATCTCGAGCAGGAAGGGCTCGGCGCAGAGCAGCGACCGGTGGTGCACCTGGGCGATGAGGATGTCCAGGATGCTGTACAGGTGCTGCTCCTTGAGCGTGTGGTAGGTGATGATGTCGTCGAAACGGTTGAGGAACTCGAAGGGGAAGACCTTCTTGGCCTCCCGCATGGCCGCCTCCTCCACGTCCCGGTCCATCTTCTCGCCGCTGATGCCGGTGTTGAAACCGATGCCGTTCTGGGCCAGGTGGGCCCCCATGGCCTCCGAGCCCACGTTGGTCGTCAGGACGATGATCGACTGGCGGAAGTCGACCTCCTCGTTGTTGCCCAGCACCACGGTGCCGTCCTCGAGAATGCCCAGCAGCAGGTTCCACAGCTTGGGGTGGGCCTTCTCGATCTCGTCGAAGAGGATGATCGACAGGTGCTTGTCGCCGTCGGGCGGATAGAGGCGGGCCAGCTTGCTGTCGGGCTCGCTGATCATGCCGGACTGGTTGTCCAGGGCCTTGCGGTGGTGGCGGTCGATGTTCTCCTGGCTCAGCAGCGGCCGGATCTCCCCGCCGACGTAGCCCGGCGGCGAGCCGAGGAGCTTGGAGATGTTGTAGTGGGCCGAGTACTCCTGGCAGTTGACCCGCGTGAAGGCCCGCTTGTTGCCGAAGACCGTTTCGGCCAGGGCGCGGACGGTCTCGGTCTTGCCGACGCCGGTCGGGCCCATGAACATCATCGTCAGCAGGGGGCTCTCGGGATCGTGCACCCCGGCGATGAGGCGACTGAAGCTGTCGGACAGCTTGTCGATGGCCTGGGGCTGGCCCACCACCATCTTGTTCATGTGCATCGTGAAACGGACCAGCTGGTCGTTGCGCTTGGCTTTCTGGAGGGTCTTCACGTCCATGTCCCTTTGTCTGGCGACGGCGCGTGGTCGCGGGCCGGCGCGGTTTCGGACTTCCCTGTCCGGGGCGGGGCCTCGAAGCAGAAGCCCGTCCCCTGCTGCATCCATCGGATGGGCGGGGACGGGCTTGAGCGGGAATTTCGCCGCCACGTCACCGTAAGTGACGCAGAGACATGGATTTGCAAAAAGTATTACCTTATGGCAAGTACTCCTGCTGCAGGTAGGGCGCCTGCGCATGACCGATGGACTCGGTCCAGCGGTCGTCGATGCGCGGGCGCACCGGGCTGTGGCGGCGGACGTATTGCTCGACGGCCTCGGCCGTGGTCACGCCGGTGGGCGTGACCTGGCTCGGCGGGATCGTGGTCAGGCGGTCCAGGCCGCTGTTGCCTTCCATCAGGAAGTTCGTCACCACGACCTTGTAGATCCGGTCCGGATCCCAGGGCTGCCCGCCGATCTCGAACTCGACGATCCGGTCCCACTCGGGACGGGTCGTGTCGACGACGATGCGGGCGCCGCCGGTGTGGATGCCGCTGGCGCGCCCGGTCAGGCGCCGCTCGACGACCCAGCGCACCATGCGCCCGTCCATCTCGACCAGGTCGAGCTCGTTGCCGAAGGGCAGCACGCTGAAGATGTCGCGCACCGTCAGGTCACCCTGGGCGATGTCGGCCCGCAGGCCGCCGCCGTTCTGGAAACTGAAGTCGGCGCCGAACGTCTCGACCATGGCGTCGGTGACGAGGTTCGCCACGAGGTTGGCCCCCGGGTCGCCCCGGCCCATGGAGATGGCCGCCTTGCCGACGATGGAGTTCATCTTGGCCTCGGCCTCCTCGTGGTAGGGCCGGATGACCGCGGCGATCTCCTCGTCGGGCCACCACTCGTCCTCGAAGAGGGTGACGAGGCTGCTGTCCTCGCGCGGGGCCTCCCAGCCCAGCAGCGTGCCCGTGGCCCGGTCGATGAGCAGGATGGCGTGGCCCAGGCTCGAGCCGTTGCCGAAGCTCTCGAAGCACATGGTGTGGTGCATCGGGTCGATCCACGGCTGGTGATAGCCGCGGTGGGTGTGGCCGCCCACGGCGACGTCGATGCCCGGCACGACGTTGACCAGTTCCATGAGGTTCATGCCGCCGGCCGAGTGGTTGCTGCCGTAGCTGCCCTGGGTGTCGTCGGCGCGGCCGTCGTTCTCGCCGGCGATGCGCTTCCAGCCCTCGTCCGGGTCGTACGGCAGGCCCTCGTGGATGGCCAGCAGGATCAGGTCGGCGCCCTGCGCGCGTAGCTGGTCGCGGTACTTGGGAATGGTCTCGGCCATGGGCAGGAATTCGAGCCCCGTGATGTTGTCCGGGAAGCTCATGCGCTCGGTGCCCGGCGTGATGATGCCGATGACGCCCACCTTCAGGCCCTGGTAGTCGAGCATCAGCGTCGGCTGCACCCAGTCGACGTAGGTGCTCGTCGAGTCCTCGTAGAGGTTGGCGCAGATCCAGGGGAAGTCGGACATGCGGGCCAGGCGCTCGGTGTTCACGCGGCCCATGTCGAAGTCGTGGTTGCCGGGCACCACGAACTCGTAGCCGATGGCGTTGTAGTACTTCACCACGGCCTCGCCCTGGGTGTTGTTGCCGATGGGCGTGCCCTGGAAGATGTCGCCCACGTCCATGAGCAGCACCTCCTCGCCGGCCGCCGCGGCCTTCGCCCGCACTTCCTTGATGTAGCGGGCCGCCGAGGCGCCGCCACCCAGCGGTGGCGGGTGCTCCGGGTTCATGAACTTGGCCGCCTCGGGGGCGATGTGGCCGTGCATGTCGTTGGTCCACATCAGGTGCAGGCGCAGGATGCCGTCGTCCTGGCGCCCTTCGCCCCGGACGCCGCCGGCCGCGAACGCGAGGCCGAGCAGGACGGCGCCCAGGAGCAGGCGATTGCGGGGATTCTTCATCTCTAGAACTCCACCCGGTAGCCGACGCCGATGCGGAAGCGGGTGTCGTCCACCCGGGCCGTCGGGTCGGCGTTGAAGTTGTCGCCGAAGTAGTTCGTCGGGTAGGGGAACTGGTGCTCCTCCACCGTGGACATCTTAGTCAATTCCAGCGAAGCCGACACCATGCCGCCGCCGAGGGGGGCGCCCACGCCGGCGCTGAACACGCTCGCGTTGCCCTCGCGGTCGGCGTAGGCGTCGAGGTAGCGGAAGCCGAAGCGCAGCGGCATGCCGTTGTAGAAGGTGTGCTCGAGGCCCACCCGCACGTCGGTTACGTCCTCGAACCCGTAGGGGTTGTCCTGGTCGGGCAGGGACGAGTCCTTGACCTCGCTCCAGGGCTTGTACTCGGCCTCGACCGTGAACACCGTGCGCGGGTCGGTGCGGGGCCGGAAGACCAGGCCCGCCCGGAACATCTGCGGGTACTCCACCGAGCCGTCCTCGACGATGGTCACGGTGCCCGCCGCGTCGGTGAGGGTCGCGGTGCGGTCGCCGTCGACCTCCAGCGCGCTCTCCCAGGCCAGGCCGACCTCGACCCGCTCGCTGATGCGGCCGCGCACGCCGACGGAGACGTTCATGCCGCTCAGGTCGTAGGCGTCCTCGCTGCGGTAGCTGTCGTCGCCATCGGTCGTGATGTAGTCGCGCACCGAGTTGACCTCGGTGCGGGTGCCGTAGGCGTAGTGCACGGCGGCGCCCACGGAGATGCGGTCCGTCACGTCGGCGCCGGCGCCCAGGCTCAGCGTGCGCAGGGTGCCGGAGACGTCGCGCTGCCGCTCCTCGATGAGCTGGTCGCGGGCGGGCTCGCCCGACCCCGGCGGGAACGGGCTGGGATTCAGCAGCTCCTCGTCGAAGGTGTAGCTGAAGGGGTAGCGGTCGGCCAGCGAGAGGCCCAGGGCCAGCGGGAAGTCGAAGGCCTGGATCCGGCCGGCGGCCGCGAAGCCCGTCTGCCAGTAGTGGTGGCGGTTGCTGGCGATCGCCGCGTCGGTGACCCAGCTGTCGAAGCTGTCGAACAGGGGCTGGAAGCGGTCCTCGTGCTCCTGGTCGAGCATGACGCCGCCGTCGAGGCGATAGCCCGTGGCGTCGGACAGCAGGGCCGGGTTGAAGATGTTGGACATGCCGCCGCGGTACACCGCGACGCCGGTGCCGCCCATGGCGTTGATCTCGGCGCCGGTCCAGGCGATCTGGTCGCCGAAGGTGCTCATGATCTGGGGCACGGCCGCGGCCGGTCCGGCCGCCAGGCCCAGCAGGACCAGAGCCGCCGTGGCGACGACCACCGCGTCCCGCCTGCTCTTCTTGTGCAACTTGTTGAACATCGCTCGGATCTCCTAGAAAGTGTAATCCATCTGCAGACGGACGGTGGTCTGGTCCTGGGGCACGTACGGCGCGTCGGGCTCGAGACCCGAGGGATCGCCGAACTGGCGCACGTCGACCGCGCGCGGCAGGTTGTGGTCGCGGGTGATCTTCAGCTGGAACAGGAGACGCTCGGAGACCCGGCTCTCGACCTTGAACCAGTTGCGGAACCCGTTGGCGTCGAGCAGCACGAACTCGTTCCCCTCGAAGTTCCAGAAGAACCCCTCGTAGACCGCCGACGCCAGGGTGAACTTGATGCCCGGCGTGAGGTTGTGCTCGTACTTGACCTCGAAGGCATGGGCCGGCAGACCGTTGCCGCCCACGGCCGGATCCCCCACGCCCGCCTCGGCCGTCCCGCTCAGGCGCGGGCGCGGCGGGAACATGACGTTGCTCGTCACATAGGTGAACTGGATCCGGTTGTAGTTGCTCAGCAGGCCGATCATCTGCCAGCGCGTCTCCCAGTTCTGGAACTTGCGCACGTCGGTCGGATCGGCCTCGGAGCGACTGCTGTAGCGGTGCCGCACCCGGAAGCGCAGGTTGAAGATGGGCTGGTACTCGCCCTTGATCGTGTAGCGCATCAGGTCGGCCCCGTCGGCCTTGCGGGTCCACTGGTCGAAGCTGAGCCCGCTGAGGATGAGCGTCCGGCTGATCCGGTAGCGCGCGTCCAGGAAGAGACCCTTCTCCGCCTTGGGCTGCGCCCCTTCGAGCTCGAGCCACGAGTAGAGCGGATCGTTCAGGCGGAAGTACGAGTCGAGCAGCGTCATCTCGTACTTGCTGTCGTTGCTGAAGGCCCGGCCGTAGGGGTTGTCGAAGCCCACGTCGTAGTCGCGGTAGATGGCCAGCAGGTGCAGGTTGTCCCACTGGCTGAAGGCGTTCACCACGAAGGCGTCGGGGTTCTTCGACGAGAAGAAGTCGTTCTGCGGGTTCTGCAGGAACGCGTATTCGCCCTGCAGCGACATGTTGCCGTACACCGCCTGGGCCTCGGCGCCCATCACCCGGCGGAACTTGGCCTCCTGGCGGTCGCCGTTCTCGTCGGTGTACACGCTGGTGTAGCCCTGGCTGATCTCGTTGTCGCGGGCCTCGATCAGGTCCGTGGCCAGGACCAGCGTGTTGATGTCCGAGTCGAAGCCCCGGTCGTAGCGGGCCTCGTAGCCCGTGACGCCGATGAAGGTCCCGGGCGCCAGGCTCAGCTTCACGTTGCCGCCGACCATCTTCTCCTCGAAGGCGTCACGCAGCATGCCCGACTCGGCGGCCGAGCCGTTGCCGTAGAAGCGGTTCTCGAAGATCTCCTCCTCGAAGCGCGGCCGCATGGTCACGTAGCGGTTGATGGTGCCGTCGCGGTTGAGGATGCCGTCCTTGCGGTCCTTCGAGTAGAAGAAGGTGGCGTTCAGGGGGCCGTAGCTGCCCTCGACCGCCCCGCCCTTCAGGGAGTACTCGTAGGAGCGGCTGAGGTCGCCGTGCACGCCCAGCATCCGCTTGTTGAAGCCGAAGCCCGTCTTGCGGAAGTGGATGTAGTCGGTGTTGTCCATGACCAGACCGAGGCCGAAGGCCACGCGGTAGTTGCCGATCACGGCCGACTTGAGGCGGAAGTCGCCGAAGCGCTTGTTGAAGACGCCGGCGTAGGACTTGGCCGTCTCGTTCCAGTCCTGCTCGCCGTACTCCTGCGTCGTCAGGGCGCCCACCTGGTAGCCGCCCTTGATGTTCACGCGGGCCTTGTTCAGCCAGGCGGGCGGGTACACGAAGTAGCCGGTGCCGCCGGTCAGGCCGATGTCCTGGTTGCGGAGCAGGTCGGTGACGCCCTCCTCGTCGCCGGCGGCGTACGGCGTCTCCCAGTAGCGGGTCTGCACGTAGCCGCTGACGTCGGAGCTCGACTCCTCCTCCTTCTCCTCCTCGCTGTACACGACGAAGTCGCGCAGGTTGCGGTAGGCGAAGTAGCGGAGCCCCTCGGCCCGGCGCAGCTGGCGGCCGCTCTCGATGCGGCCGAGCCGGTCGCGGGCCTTGATGATGTTGGTGGCGTCGACGGGCGACACGTTCTGGTAGGACATGAGGTCCCAGAGGTCCATCTCGTTGATGTCCTCGGGATTGCGCAGGCGGTCGAGGTACTCGTCGACGAGGCCCTCGCTGGCGCCCTCCTGTCCCAGGTAGTTCTGGACCTGGCGGTAGCTGGCGCTCAGGCGGGCGATGGACGGGTCCTCGTCGCCCGGCGGGATCGTCGCGACCAGGTCCTTGATCCGCGCGAAGAGCGAGGGCGTGACGCCGTCGACCTCGAGCAGCTCGTAGACGTTGTCGAAGTACCGCTGGTAGGTGCGGTACTCGATGATGGCGCGGGCCACGTCCTCGGGGATCGGCAACGTCATGACTTCCTCGAGGGAGGCCGTGTTGAGATCCACGAGGTCGACGTGCGACGGGACGGCGGCGGCCGACGCGATGGGCACCGCGCCGAAGGCGCCGAGCCATCCCGCCAGGATCACCAGGGCGAGCCCGGCGACCGCCGACCGACCACGGCGCGACGCCGTGCCCAGGAAGAGGTTCATGTTCACTGCGCCTCACCGCCCCACGCGAAATGCAGCCCGAACTGGTGGGTCGCGTCGAGCACGCCGCCGCCGGTGCTGAAGCCGTAGTTCACGCCGAAGTTGCTGTGGGTGTAGCCGAAACCGGCGGTCAGCCGGTTGGGGTTCGTGAGCACGCCGGCCCGCAGGGCGAAACCCTCGACCAGGAACATCTCGAGGCCGCCGTGGTAGCGCACGTCCTCGCCCAGCTCGTTCTCGATCTCGAAGGTCGTCGTGACGCCCTCGTAGGGCTGGTAGGCCGCGCCCGCGACGAGGCGTCGGCGCAGCTCCTCCTCGTCGACGCCGATCATCGGATTGTTCACGTTCTTGACCTGGAAGCCGATCTGGGTGCGGCGATGCACCGTCACGGACATGCCGAGGTCGACGCCGAAGGCCGTGGCGTTGCCCGGATCGATGCCGCTGACCGACTCGCCGAGCTCGGCGCTGTACAGGTTCAGGGCCCAGCCGAAGTCGACGCGCGAGTGGATGTCGGTCCAGAGGTTGAAGCCGTGGGCGAGCGTCAACTGCGTCTCCTGGAGCAGCTTGGTGCCCTCGTACTCCACCTTGAAGTGGCTCAGGCCGACGCCGAGGTTGCCGTACTTCGGGTGCACGGGCAGGGCCGCCCCCGCATAGAAGAAGTCGGTGAAGTCGGCGCCGAAGGGCTGCACGTAGGTGACCGCGGCGGCGCCGTGGTCGGTGCCGCCGAGCTGGCCCGGATTGATGAAGGCCGCGAAGGCGTCGTCCTGCACGGAGACGCCCGTCTCGCCCATGGCCCGACCGCGGGGATTGACCACCGTCTGGTCGAACAGGGCGCTGGCCGGCGTGGCCGAGAGGCCGAGCGCCGCCAGAATCAGCAGAATGTTCAGTTTCCGAAGCATCGCTCACCCTCTCTACTTGCTGAGCCGCGTGGCGATGACCACCGGCGCGATCTTGTTCTCCTGTTCACCCGTGGCGTTGTCCGTCACCGACAGGTGGGCGATGTACATGCCGGCCTTGACCGGCTGCAGGAACTCGTCGAGCCCGTCCCAGCGGGCGATCGAAGGCTGATCGGGATTCACCGACGGGGCGCCGTGGAAGCGGCTGTCGAAGAGGGTGATCACGATGCGGCCCTGCTGGTCGAAGATCCGCAGCCGCGTCTCGGACTGGGGCTTCGAGACGAACTCGATGGGGAAGACCTCGCCCATGCTGGGCAGGAAGGTCTTGGCCTCGACCGAGAGGCCCACGGTGCTGCCGCCGCCCCCGCCACCGCCGATGGACGGCCGGCTCGGGTCGTACTCCCGCAGCTCGAAGGTGTTGGCCAGGTCCTCGGAGGTCTCGTCGCGACCGCCGACGCCGTTGCTGCCGGCCGCCACCTGGTTGCCTTCGGAGGCGTCGATGCGGTGGTACGAGAAGCCGAACTCCGCCTGGGTCGGGAAGGCGTTGGACAGGCTCGTGCCCACCTCGGGCAGGTAGGTGTGGGTGCCGATCGTCTGGCCGGTCTTGTTGAAGAACATGCTCGTCGTGGTGGACGAGGGATCCTTCCAGGTGAACATGTCGATGTCGGTCACGAAGTCGCTCGTGCCGTCCCAGTGGTAGAGGATGACCGTCTCGGCGCCATTGGTCAGGGTCGGCGTCGAGGGGCTGGCCCCGGTGCGGTTGATGATCGAGTTGTTCACCTCGTCGCCGAAGACCCACTCCATGTCGGGGATCGCGTCGGGGAAGGCGTCCTCCTCGTAGAGCTCGAGGTCGGGCGTGAAGCCGAACTCGCCGGCGAAGGCCGTCGAGCCCGCGATGCTGACCACGATGGTGTCGCCGGCGGCGATGGTGAAGCCCGCCGGGAACTTGGCGTGGAAGTCGGCGAAGGCGCCGCCGCCGATGGTGGTCTGGCTCGGGTTGCCCTCGGCGATGCGCCAGTAGTACTGGCTGCCCGTCGCGAAGATGGCATCGGTGAGGTAGTAGTCGCTCATGTCGACCGGCGTGGCGTTCAGGTTCGCGATCTCCACGAACTCCTGGGCGGTGCCCACCGTGGCCAGCTCGGTGATCAGCAGCTTGGCCGGCCCGGCGGTCGGGTCCGGGGCCTCGCCGGTGGTCCAGCCCTCGCTGAAGGTCGGCGCGGCGACGGGCCAGGTGGCCGTGGCGCCGGCGGCGTTGCTCGCCTCGGCCCACCAGACGACGACGGTGCCGGCGGTCTGGCTGGGCAGGGTCGCCGACCAGGTGTTGCTGCCGGCGTCGGCGCCGGCCAGGGTCTGCACCGCGCCGCCGTCGAGGGTGTAGTGGAAGTCGACGCCGGACAGGGCCGAGTTCGACAGGACGACGACCGACAACTCGGCCGTCAGGCCCTCGTACGGGGCGGCCGGCGCGTTGCCCCCGCTGCGGAAGATCGGGGCCGCGGCGAAGAAGGTGGCCGGGGCCGCCGGCGGATCCTGGGTCGCGGCGATCTGCCAGGTGGTGCCCAGGTCCTCGCTGGTCTCGTCATGGCCGGTCAGGCCGTTGCCGCCGGTGGCCGTCTCGGCGCCCTCGTCGGCCGAGAGGCGGGCGTAGGACTGGCCGAAGTTCTGGGCGCTGGCCGAGACCGGCTGCTGGGAAGCCGGCGCCGTGTCGGGCAGGTAGGTTCCGGCGCCGATGGTGATGCCCGTCTTGTCGATCTGCACGCTCGCACTGGTGCCCCAGTACATGTAGTCGACGTCCTGCACGAGATCGCTCGCGCCGTCCCAGGTGTAGAGCACGAGGCTCTCGGCGGTGTCCGAGAGATTGGGCAGCACCTGCGTGTTCTGCTCGCCCAGGGGATTGCCGCCGTGCACCGAGCCGGGGAAGACGGCTTCCATCTCGGGCACCGTGTCGGGTGTGGTCGCGTCCTCGTAGAGTTCGAAGTCGGGCAGGCGCCCGTAGGCCTCGAAGTACTGGGTCGAGCCGTTGACCGAGATGGCGAGGGTGTCGCCCGCCGCCAGGACCGCGCCCGCCGGGAACTTCACGTGGAAGTCGTTGAACTCGCCGCCGCCGGCCTTCGCCGTCGTGGGCGTCCCGTCGGTGATGCGGAAGTAGAACGTCGAGTTCGTGGCGAAGGTCGCGTCGGTCAGATAGATCGAACCGAGGTCGATGTCGCTGCCGGTGGGGTTGACGATCTCGATGTACTCGCTGCCGATGCGAAGGCCCGAGACTTCCCGGGTCTTGGTCACGACCTCGGAGATGATCAGGTGATCGGCCGTGGCGGCCCGGACGACCGGACCGGCACCGAGGACGGCCAGCAGCGTGATGGCCACCGGCACGGACGCCAACGACCACCCGCGGGCCCGGGGCGTCAGCCTGCGTATTCTCGACATCAAGTCACTCTCCTCTTCGAGGGATGCGCGGAGTGAGGGTTGTCACGTTTTCAGGGTCCGCCACCATAACCCCGGCGGGGTGCGGATTCAAGGCGGCTGTGGCAAAGAATTGTTGATAATGGCGGCGAAGACGCCGGCGCATGGCGGCCCGGATCCGGGCCAAGTGCTTCTCGAATCTAGGCTTGGTCGGCGCCGGCCAGGGCGTGGCGGAGGGAATCGGCGTCCGCTGCGGCGCGGAGGTCGTCCAGCAGGGTCCGCTGACGGACCAGGCGGGCCATGCGGGCCAGGACGCGCAGCATCAGGCGGGGATCGCCCATGGGACCGACCAGCAGCAGGACCACGTCGGCGGGGCGACCGTCGGCGGCGCCCACGGCCAGCGGTTCGGCCAGGGTGGCCACCGCCAGCCGGACCCGGGTGACGGCGGACGACCGGGCATGGGGAATGACCAGCCCGCCCCCCACGGCGGTGCTGCCCTCCCGCTCGCGGCGCAGGATGTCGTCGACGAGCTGCTCGGGATCGCCCGTGACCCCGTCCGCGGCCAGGGTCCCCACGAGCTCGCGCACGGCGCCGGTCAGGTCGGCGCACTTCAGGTGGGGCAGGAACGCCGCTTCTGTTGTATAGTCGGTCAGGTTCATGGAGGCGAAGGTAACGACCGGTTCGCCGCCTGTCCAGCAATGCCCCGGCCGCCCGCCGCCGTCACCCCCCGAGAGGCC
>JAGRNP010000047.1 GCA_020440705.1 bacterium
CCTACGCGCGGGGCCGCCTGCCCGGCGCGGCGCGCCTCTTCCGGGCCGACCTGACCGACTGCGCCGCCGCCGCCCGCCGCGCCGGCCTCGCCGCCCGGCCGCCCCGCTTCGCCTTCAACCTCGTCAACACCCTGCGGCACCTGCCGTCCGATGCCGCCGTGGTCGCCCACCTGCGGGAGATGGCGGCGATCCTGGCCCCGGGCGCCCTGTACGTGGTCGGCCTGAGCCTCGTCGACTACGGCTGGCTCTTCCCGGAAGAAGACGTCTGGACCGCGGCGCGGGGCCGCTGCCGGATCACCCAGGTGGTCAACTACCTGCCGCCCGAACCGGGCACGCCCCGCGCGCGGCGGGAGACGGTCGTCTCGCACCTGACGGTGGCGCGTCCCCGGGGCGAGGAGCACGCCGACGACCGCTACGACCTGCACTGCTTCGACCGCGACCAGTGGCGACGCGTGCTGCGGCAGGCGGGCGTGGCGCACGTGGCCAGCTGCGACGGCCGCGGCGCCGAGCTGGGCGGACGCCTCCTGCCCTACCAGCTCGAGGTGCTGCGCATTCCCGGGCCCGAATAGCGGCCCCCTGACCGGGGTACGTTCCGCCGAGACCCCAGTCGGAGGATCCCCATGAACGCTCGTGCTTCCGCCCTCGTCTTCCTGATCGTCCTGGCCGGCGTCTGCCTGCACCTGGTGTGGGTCGCGGGCCAGCTGCCCGACATCGTCGCCAGCCATTTCGGCGCCGGCGGCGTGGCCGACGACCATTCGAGCCGCACCGCCTTCGTCGCCCTCAGCGGGCTGATCATCTTCATGGTCTCGGCCATCTTCGGGGGCCTGGCGCTGCTGATGCCCGGCATGCCGGACGCCGCCATCAACATCCCGCGCAAGGACTACTGGCTCGCGCCGCCGCGACGGACCGCCTCCCTGGCGTACGTCGGCGACTGGGCGTTCCATTTCGGGGCGGCGACCCTGCTGTTCCTGGCCGGCACCACCCACCTGACGGTGCTCGCCAACCGGATCGAGCCCGCACGCCTGTCCAGCCTGTTCTGGCCGTGGCTGCTGCTCTACATGGCTTTCGTGATCGTGTGGGTGGGGCGCATGCTCAGGGCGTTCCCCGCACCGCCGCCCGGAGCGCGCTGACGGCCGCCGGCCAGTCGGCGACGCTGTCACGGGCGGCGCCGAAGAGCAGCCCGACGTTCCCGGGCAGGGTCTGCGGCCGGCGCCAGGTGGCTCGCTCGTTGCCGTCGCCCGGGACGAAGCCGGTCAGGGTCCGCAGCAGATGCGCGTCCGTGTCGCTGGCGCGGGACAGCAGCAGCCCGGCGTAGTCCGCGCCGATCGCGACGGGCGGCGCCGGCGGCTCGATTCGCCCCTGTGCCAGGTTCCAGCCCAGTTCATCCCCCTCGTACACCGGTGTTCGTCGCCCGGCGTAGAGCAGTTCCTGCTGCACGCCGTAGCCCACGACCAGGACCGCGTCGGCGGGCGCCGCGGCCGCGAGCGCGCGGGCCACGGCCCGGGTCGGGCCCGGATCCCGGTGCATGGGCACGGCCACGAACGCCAGGTTCCCCGCGAGCAGCACCCCGGCGGGAATGGCCCACCAACGCCCCCGGCCCCACGGCGGCAGGTCGCCGACGGCGAGCAGCCCCAGGGCGCCCAGCGGCAGCAGGGTGGCCAGGAAGAAGTCCGGGTCCGCGGGAATCCACCACAGGAAGAAGAGCAGGTAGACGGCCAGGAAGACGAGGTGGAAGCGGCGGTCCGCGCGCCGGGTCGGGGCCCGCAGGTTCACGGCCGCCAGCAGCGCCAGACCGGCGAAGAACGCCAGCGCCGCCGGACCGGCCAGGGACGCCGGCACCGGCAGCACCATCCGCAGCTGGTTGAGACCGAGGTCGCGCAGTCCCGCCGGACCGAAGTGCCCGAAGCTGCCCCAGGCCGGCACGTCGGCCCGGACGTAACCGGTCAGCCAGGCGAAGAGGCCTTCGCGAACCCCGGTGAAGCCCCACACGGCCACGTAGGTGGCCCACACGACGAGACCCGCCGGTACGAGCACGGCCCGCAGGTCGGCGCGCCGGCGGGACGAGGCCGCAAGAGCCGGCACCACGGCCAGCACGTTGGTCTGGTGGTAGAGCACGGCCAGCACGAGCCAGGCCGCCGCCGGCCCCGGTCGTTCCGCGCGTCCGCGCCAGGCCGCCGCGAAACCGGTCAGCGCCGCGAGGGCCGGCAGGTAGGTCTCCACGTGGGTCGCATAGAACACGACGCCGCGCGTGGCGAGCAGCACCGCCGCCGCCAGGGTCGCGCCGGCCGCACCGGCGCCCAGGCCCTGCGCCAGCCGCTTCGCGGCCACCCCCAGCACGACCAGGAAGACGAGGTTGTGCAGGACGCCGGCCACGAGAGGATCGCCCCGGCCGGTGGCCAGGTGGATCAGGCGGGTGACCGGGCCGTGCAGCAGGTGATGGGGGTGGCAAACGTCCACGCCGTCGCGCACCGCTATGGCGTAGCTCAGGCCGTCCGGCGTCTGGCCCGCGCTGCGCAGCACGAAGAGCACACCGGCCAGCAGCAGGCCCAGCAGCAGGATGGGGATGTCGTCGCGGCGCAGCATGGATCCCTTTCGCCCGGTGGTGGTCGCCACCGCCGAGTGGAACCCGCCGCGCCGGATTTGTCCAGCGGGAGAGCGCCCCTACTGCACCAGCACGAGCTTCCGCACGGCGACGGTCCCGTCGAGGGCGAGCCGCGCGAAGTACACGCCGCTGGGCAGGGGCCGGCCGGCGTCGGTGCGGCCGTCCCAGCGCAGGCGGCGCTCGCCGGGCGTGGCGTCGACCGCGAGGCGGCGGACGATGCGGCCCCGCGCGTCGGCGATGTCCACGGCGACGCGGGTGGTGCCTTCCGGCACGGCGAAGCGCAGCTCGGTGGCCGGATTGAAGGGATTCGGCACGGCGCTGAACGGCACGGCGGGGGTCGGGACCGGCGCCGCGGCCACCCCGTCGCGCCGGAAGGTGAGCGTGGCCACGGGCACGCCCGGCGTGAAGGGCGCGCCGGCGATGGCCGCCACCGGCACGGGCGGGCTGGTGACGAGGTCGGGCGAGGCGAAGCTCGCGCCGCTGTCGGTGCCGGCGTCGTACGGGTAGAGATCGACCACGACCTCGTCGCGCCAGACGTCGCCGTCGCGCAGGTCGAGGCCGTTCACGCCGGCGAACCAGTCGGGGCTCGGGGCGATCATGGTGCACAGGGTGATGAGCGGGTGATCGGGGGTGACGGTGAAGGTGACCGTGGTCTGTCCCGGCGACTCCCACAGCACCGGGCCCGCCACCACCTCGCCGGCGTGCCCGGCGATGATCTGCGCGTCGACCTCCTGGGTGAAGACGGTCGTGGCCCCCCACTCGGCCATCTGCCTGACGCCGGTCGTGGCCAGGGTGCCCGGCGCCCAGAAGACCGCCTGGTCGTCGTGGGTGCCGCCGATCAGGCCCGACCAGTGGGCGTTCGCCGGGAAGTCCTGCGGATGGGTCGTGGCGCTCCAGGTGGCGTCGAAGGTGGCGGTGTAGCTCGCCCAGGCGGGCAGTTCGGCGGCCGCCAACGCGGGCAGGAGGAGCAGGGCCAGGAAGAGGAACAGGGGGCGCAGGGGCGTCATGGGTCACCTCGGATCGGGATGGGGTCGGGACGGGGGTCCGTTCGGGTCACCATAGCCCTATGCGAACGGGACCGCCTGTGTGACGGTCCCGCCGCTGAATTCGTGAATTCGATGGCGCCGGAGGCGATCAGCGCGAAGAGACCTTCACGTGGCCGCTGCCCGCGTCCAGGTGCACCCGGGCCTCGCCGTCGCCCACGACCAGCTCCATCTCGGTGCGCTCCTTGTGGATGATGTCGGCCCCGTCGACGTCGCACGAGACGCCGCCGCTGCCCGTGTCGGCCGAGATGCGGGCCGAGGCGTCGGGCGGCAGCACGAGGTCGATGCCGCCGCTGCCGGTGTCGAGCACGAACTTGCCCTTGCCCATGTGCGCGAGCTCGAGCTGCACCGAGCCGCTGCCCGTGTCGATGCGGGCGCCGTCGGTGCTCACCCCGCGCGCCTTCACGTGGCCGCTGCCGGTGTCGACGTTCAGGTACCCGCACCGCACCTCGGCGAGGGTCACATGGCCGCTGCCCGTGTCGACCTTGATGTCCTCGCCCTCGCAGGCGGTCAGCTCGACGTGGCCGCTGCCCGTGTCCACGTCCAGATCGCCGGTGACGCCATCGACCTCGACGTGGCCGCTGCCCGTGTCGACGAGCACCGAGCCGGTCACCTTGCGCACCTTCACCCGGCCGGAATGGGTGTCGAGGACGAGGTCGGCCTCGAGATCGGCGGCCTCGACGCCGCCCAGCCCGTTGTGCACCTCGAGCTCGGCGCCGCGGGGCACGCGGATCGTCACGTCGGCCCACACCTCCAGGCCCCGCCCGCTGCCGCGGACGGTGACCTTCCGGCCGTTCATGCCGGAGAAGATCTCGCGGAGCCAGGAGTTGCCGTGGTCCTGGTCGTCACGGAACGTCATGGTCGACTTGCTGCCCTTGCCCAGGCGCGGATAGACGTAGTCGTCGTGCTCGTCGAGGGGAAACTTCACCACCAGGGACGCGCCGTTCTCCAGCTCGAGGAACTCCAGGACGTCGGCGGTGGCGTCCTCGCCCCGGACATGGACCGTGACTTCGAACCCGTCGCCGTCGGCGGGCACGACCTCGACCTGGCCGATCATGTTGACGACCTGCAGCTCGTCGCGATCGATGCGGAAATCGCGGGTGAACTCGGCGGCCGTGGCGATTCCGGCCACGGCGAAGGCCAGCAGGAGCACCAGGACGGGCGAAGCGGTGCGGCGCAGCATATCTCTACCTCCGGCAGGGGGGAGCGGGGACCTCGGGAACAAGAAGGGGACGCGCGCCGCGCCGGCAGGGTTGCATCGGGCCGCAAAAAAGCGGCCGCGTCCCCGTTCGGGGGCGCGGCCGTGAGCATGTTGGCGCGGTCGGGGTCAGGCGACCGGCTCGGTCGGGAACGCCTCCTGCCACATGCGGTTGAGCTCTTCCATGCGGGCCTGGGCCCGCAGGCGGGCGGCGTCGGCCTCGTCCGGCGTGCGCGCCGACTCGATGGCCTTCAGCCCCTCCTCGAGGGCCTTCTGCATACGGGTGAAGTGGACTTCCCTGGCGCGATTGACATTGAATCCCATGGTTCTCCCCTTCGCTGCGGCGTTCCTGGTCGCCGACAACGGGTGACTCGGGTCCTGGTGGCGTGGTCCGGGCAGCGGTGCCGCGGGAGATCCTCCCGGCTCCGTCGGAGCCCTGCGCTCGATGTCGTTGCAGATTGCACGAACCGTTCCGAATTCCTATCGCCGCCCGTGCGAAACGGTTGAGGAAAAAAATGCCGCCGCCGGGGGACGCGGATCCCGTTGCGGCGGCGGGGACAAGGGGCCTGGGCGGCGCGGGGCGCCTCACCGCAGGCAAGGACGTCAGGCTTCGCCGGACAGGGCCTGGGGCGGCTCTTCGGCGGCGGCCGCGGCGTGGGCGGCCCGAAGTTGGACAACGAAGGTCGTTCCCTGGCCAGGGGCCGAGCCGGCCAGGGAGATCTCGCCGCCCCACTTCTGCAGGATCTGGCGCGAGCGGAAGAGGCCCGTGCCCCCGCCGAGGCGGTCGGAGGTGCGGCCGTTGAAGATGCGCTCGCGGGCCTCCGGCTCGATGCCCTTGCCGGTGTCGGTCAGGCGCAGGGTCACCTCCCGGTCGGCGCGCGAGGCCTCGACGATCAGCTCGCGGCGGTCGCTCTCCGCCATGGCCCGCAGGGCGTTGTTGACGAGGTTGTCCAGGACGTACCGCAGGCTGCCGCTGTCGATCAGGCAGACCAGGTCGTCGCCCGACGCCGCGCCCAGGAAGCGCGCCCCGACGCCCGCCCGCTGGAACTCCACCTCGCGCAGCAGCAGCATGCCCTGGATCATGCGGACCGGATCGGTGGAGAAGTAGCGCCGCAGCGAGCGCCAGAGCTCGGTGAAGCCCTCCTCGACGCGACCCAGCTCGCTCTTCATGTCCGCCGTGCAGGCCTGGACCGAGGCGACGCTCAGCGTGCGCTTCTCGAGCCCGGACAGCAGGCCGCCCAGCACGCGCAGGGCTTCGGCGGTGGTCTCGACCAGGTCGGGTTCGTAGCTCTCGTCGCGCGCCAGACGCAGGATCTCCAGCAGCCGCGGCTGCAGCGAATCGGTGAAGTCCTCCAGGAGCTGCCCGATGCGTTCGCGCAGATCCTCGGAGGCGCCGAGGTCGGCGGCGTAGGCCTCGAGGAGCCACACCAGACGGCGCAGGCCGTGGTTCACCTCGAGGAAGCGCTCGTGCTTCACGTCGTCGAGCTGCCGCCAGATCCGGTACAGCACCTCCCGGTCGGCGCCGAGGTCGGCGACGGGCGCCGGCTCGACCGCCGACGCGCCGCCGGGGCGCCGCGCGCTCGCCCGGCCGAGTCGGAAGGCCACCACCAACAGGGCGGCCACGAGCAGGGCCACGACGGCGTAGGCGACGCGGGCCGGCAGCGCGAAAGGTGTCTTCGCGAACGACAGCAGCGCCTGGCCCCCATCCGAGCCGAGCACGAGCAGCGAGTCGGCCTCACCCACCCGCAGCACGCACGGAAAGGCGCGCCCGTAGCTGGCCTCGGGCGTATGGGCCGCCAGCGGCCGCAGACCGGTGTCGAGGACAAGCAGCCCGTCGCTGACGCCATCGACCAGGATCTCCGGACCCGGTGCCGGCAGCACGTCCACGGCGCCGATGACCGTACTGAAGGCCGCGCCGGTCAGCACCGAGCGGTCGCGGGTGAGGGTCCGGCCGTCGCAGATGAACCGCGTCACGTAGCCGTCGTTCGAACCCGTGTAGAGCCAGTGGACGCCCGGACGGTCGCCGGGCACGACGGCCAGACCGAGGAACCGCGCCCGCTGCCGCTGGGCCACCAGCACGCTGCGGCTCTCGTAGTCCCATACCGCCAGGCGGTGGGTCTCGCCCACCTTGCCGGCCGCCGTCGAGACGATGATCTCGAGCTTGCCGTCGCCGGTCAGGTCGTGGGTGTCGACGCGCCCGTGCTGGAGATCGCCCGCCACGTCCTCGACCCACAGGACGTTGCCGTCGGCCGAGAGCACGACGAAGACGGCCCGGTCGTCGCTCATGCCGTTGACGAGCTGCCCCCCGAGGTTGTCCGGCGACGTGCCGAACAGGACGATCTCCGGACGCCCGTCCCCTTCGAGATCGGCGACGTGGGCCGAGACGCGGTCGGGATTCACACCCGTTTCCCAGCGCCAGACCTCGTGCCCGTCGCGCGGGTCGACGGCCATGATGCCCCGCCCGGTGGCGTCGTACTGGACGATGACGCACAGGATCACCGCGGGCGTGCCCTTGCCGTCGGCGTCGTCGACCCAGCCGATGACCTGGTAGGTGCCGTCCCAGACACCGTCGGCCCGGCGGTCGGCGCCGAGGGGCAGCGGCACGTCGAGGCGGAACGAGCCGTCGGCGAGATCGATGCCCACGAAGCGCCAGGCGCTGCGGTCGTCGCGCCGGATGGTCGTGTAGAACTCGTCGACGCCGTCGCCGCTGAGATCGCGGCAGACGGCCATGCGCGAGCCGATGTTGTTGTCGAAGCGCCAGTCGGGCTCCAGGTTGATCTGGAAGAGGGTGCGCAGGTAGGTGTCCTCGCCGTCGAGGCCGAGCAGGTGCGTTCCGTTGCTGGTGATCAGCTCGTCGTGGCCGTCACCGTCGAAATCGGCGCGCTCGAAGGCGAAGGACCGCAGGTCCCCCGGGTGGCGGGAATACTCCTGGACGGCCTCGACGGTGTAGGGCAGGTGGCGCTCGGCGGCGGGGCGTTCGAGCTCCCCGACCTCGGCCCGGACCGGCACGACGACGCCGGGAGCGAAGCTGCTTCCGAGTCCCATGCAGATCAGCACGGCGGCGCAGAGCCGCGCGTTTCCGAGGCCAGACATCAGGCGATCCCGATTTCCGGGCGAGAAAAGGGGAGCTTTTTCGACGTGTCCCGGGGAGCCGGATCCTGGAGCCGGATTCCGGGGCCGGCGAATCATATCACGTTTTGTGGCTTTTCGGCAACGTTCGCGGCAGGAACGGGCGATCCGGGGTTGATCTGGGCGATCAGCACGCCGGCCAGCATGAGTCCGCATCCGGCGAGGGCCCGGGCGCCCATGACCTCTCCCAGCAGCACCCAGCCCCCGACGGCGGCGAAGACCGACTCCAGCGACAGGATCACGGCGGCATGGGCCGGGTGGGCGCGCGACTGCCCCACCACCTGCAGGGTGTAGGCCACGGCGACGGACATCAGGCCGGCGTAGAGCACGGGCACGGCCGCCGCCCGCAGCGCCGCCGGATCGATCCGCTCGAAGATCACGGCCCCCGCGAGACTGAGCGCGCCCGTGACGGTGAACTGGGCCACGGCGAGGGGCAGGGCGGGCAGGTCACGGGCCAGGCGCCCGATCACGAGCACGTGCACGGCCCAGAACAGGGCGCCGACGAGCACCAGGCCATCGCCCAGGCCGATGCCCGCCATTCCCCTGGCGCTCAGCAGGTACAGCCCCGCGGCGCACGCGGCCACGCCGATCCACACGGCGCGGGTCGTGCGCTGGCCCACCGCGAGCCCGAGCAGGGGGACGAAGACGACGTAGAGGCTGGTGATGAAGCCGGCCTTGCCCGCGGTGGTGAACACGACGCCGTACTGCTGGAGGGTCGAACCGGCGAAGAGGGCCAGACCGGCGACGAGCCCGCCGCGCACGATCCGCCCCCGCGGCACCCGGCGCCCTGGGCGGCCCTGGCCCGGCAGCCCCCACCGCAGGAGAGGCGCCAGGGCCACGGTGGCGAGCAGGAAGCGCACCCCGTTGAAGGTGAAGGGCTCGACGTGGCGCATGCCGACGCGCTGGGCCACGAAGGCCAGGCCCCAGATGGCCGAGGCGAGCAGGAGCAGCAGGTTGGCCTGCCGCGGGGTGATGCCGTCACGGGAAGTCATGGCGCCCATGATAAGGGCCCTTGCCGCAGTGGGGAAGTTCGTCGATGATCCGGACATGGAACGCCACCGACCCCGGGTCCGGCGGGCCCGGCGGGGCCGAGACCGGTTCCGTGCCCACCTTCTCGCGCTCTTCGTTCTCGTCTGCGGGGGATCTCCGGCCATGCCCGACACCGACCGCGCCCTGCCGCTCATTCCCGCGCCGCGCGCCTGGCAACCCGGCGCCGGGACTTGGCGCCCGGACGATCTCGCCGGCGTCGACGTCCTGGCCGCCGATGGGGCCGGCACCGGACTGGCGGCGGCCGCGACCCTCTGGCTGGGCCTGCCCGCCACTTCCGCTGACGGGCGCCCGCATCTGCGGATCACCCTGCGGGAAGGCTTTGCGCCGGAAGGCTATCGGCTCGCTTGCGGGCCCGACGGCGTCGCGCTCGCGGCCGCCACACCGGCCGGGGCCTTCCGGGGCCTCATGAGCCTGGCGCAGCTGAAGCACAACGCCGCGGGCGGCGCGCTGCCGTGCGGCGTGATCGACGACGAGCCCCGCTTCGCGTGGCGGGGACTGCTGCTCGACTGCGCCCGTCACTTCATGCCGGTGCCCGTGGTCGAGCAGGTGATCGACGCGCTGGCCCTGCACCGGGGCAACGTGTTGCATTGGCACCTCACGGAAGACCAGGGCTGGCGCGTCGAGGTGCCCGGTCTGCCCGGCCTGACCGAAACCGCCGCCTGGCGCACCGGACCGGACGGCGACCGCGCGGGCGGCTTCTACACCACCGCCGAGATGCGGGGCATCGTGGCCTACGCCGCCGCCCGCCACATCACGGTCGTGCCCGAGATCGAGATGCCCGGCCACGCCAAGGCCGCCCTCGCCGCCTATCCGGAACTCTCCTGCACCGGGGGCCCCTTCGCGGTCGAGACCCAGTGGGGCATCCACGAGGACATCTTCTGCGCCGGCAACGACGAGGTCTTCGGCTTCCTCGCCCAGGTGCTCACCCACGTCCTGGACGTCTTCCCCGGCACCTACATCCACATCGGCGGCGACGAGGCGCCCAAGGACCGCTGGCGCGAGTGCCCCCGTTGCCAGGCCCGCATGCTGGCCGAGGGGCTGGCCGACGAGGACGCCCTGCAGAGCTGGTTCATCGGGCGCATGGAGAGCTGGCTCGCCGCCCGCGGCCGTCGCCTCGTGGGCTGGGACGAGATCCTCGACGGCGGGTTGCTGGCCCGCTCGGAGGGCGCCACGGTGCAGAGCTGGCGCGGCCTGCGCGGCGCCCTGCTCGCGGCCCGCGCCGGGCACGACGCGGTGGTCTCGCCCACGAGCCACGCCTACTTCGACTACGACCCCGGCGTGCTCGATCTGCAGCAGGTCTTCGGGTTCGACCCGGTGCCGGCCGGGCTCGAGGCCGGGCTCCGCCATCACATCCTCGGCGGCGAGATGAACCTGTGGACCGAATACGTCGCGCCGACGCGCGTGCCGACCATGCTCGCGCCCCGGCTCGCGGCCATGGCCGAAGCCCTCTGGACGGGCACGGACCCGGCGGGATTTCCGACCTTCGTCGACCGGCTGCGCGCCCACGCGCCGGTGTGGGCCGCCCTGGGCTGGACGCCGGGCGCCGCCGGGCGTCCGGTCGCGGTCGACGTCGCCCTCGACGACGCTGCGCGTTGCCTGCGCGGGCGCATGACCGAGCTGTCCGAGACCCTGGTGCTGGACAGCGACCGTCTCGACGTCGTTTCGCGGGTCTTCGCCATCGACGGAGGGCAGTTCGATCTCGAGCGCTTCGACGTTCGCGTGGTGGCGGGCGACGGGCGCAGGACGCGCCGGCTCGACAAGGGCGACCTGGACTGGATGGCCTTCACCGCGCGGGGCGGCGGCGTCGTGACTCTCGACCGCGCCTACCGCGTGGCCGCCGTGCCCGACCTGCGCGCCGGCGACCGGCTGCAGACCCGGGCCGAATACGAGGTCGAGTTCCATCACGGCCTGCCCACCGGACGGCTGTACGGCGCCGGACTCGCCACCGCCCGGAGCGAGTACGCGGTGACGCTGCCCGACGGGTACGAGCTGACATGGGAGGTGCTCGGCGACGCCGACCTCGTCGCGCGCCTCGACTACCGGACCGAAGCGCACGACGGCCGCACGACCCACCTCTGGCGCCTCGACGACCTGCCGCGACCGGGACGCCGCCCGTCGTACCGATCGGACGCGACGGGTCAGGTGACCGTCGTGCCCCACGTGCGCGGGCGGGGCGCGCCGCTCCCCGCAGGCACGTTCACCGCCGGCGCCGACTGGGCCGCCGTGGCGGCCGCCTACCGCGAGCGGGTCGCCGAGCGCCTGGCCGTCACGCCCGAGATCGCCGCTCTCGCCGCGCGACTCACCGCGACGTGCACCACCGACGCCGAGCGGATCGACGTCCTCTACGGCCACGTGCAGGAGACGACGCGCTACCTCGGCCTGTTCACGGGTCTCGGCGGCATCATCCCCGCGCCGGCGGGCGAGGTCCTGGCCAACGGCTACGGCGATTGCAAGGGGCTCGGGACGCTGCTGATCGCCCTGCTGCGGGCGGTCGGCATCGACGCCTGGCCCGTGCTCGTGCGCACGGGGCACGTGGGGCCGCTGGCCGCCGCGACACCGAACCCGATCCAGTTCAACCACTACATCGTCTGGGCCGACGACGGCGCCGACGGCGTGTGGCTCGACGCCACCCTCGAGGGCTGCCCCGCCGGCACGATCTCGCCGCAGGACGCGGCCTCTCCCGTGCTCTCCCTGCGGCCCGGGCACGAGGGCCTGCACGAAATCCCCTTCGCCGCCTGGGATCCGGGCGAGTGGCGGCTGACGGTGCAGGGCCGCCTCGCCGGGGATCGCAACCTCGCCCTGGACATCGATCTGTCGGGCACGGGCTCGGGCGGTCTGCGTCTGCGGGCCGAGACGCTGCGGGCGTCGCAGGACCAGCTGGCGTCGCTGCGCGCGGGCCGCCTCTGTCCGGACGCCGTGCCCATGCGCGTGGTGTCCGGCGTGGTCGACGACGGCGGCGGCGCCCGTGACGCCACGGTGCACTGGCGCCTGGGCACCGCGAGCGGACGCCCGCTGCCGGCCAGTGGTCCCCTCGTCTTCCTGCCCCACGAGCTGCCGCCCCTGCCCCGCGGCCGCGGCCACGCGCCGCCCAGCCAGTCGCCGGACCGCCGCGAGTCGTGGTCCATCGGATTACCGGCGGGCTGGACGGTCGCCGCCGACTCCCTCGCCCTGGAAGAGGAGGCCTTCACCTGGACCCGGCGCACCTGGCAGGACGGCGACAGCCTGCGCCTCGAGCGGCACCTCGTCTGGCGCCGCGACGCCGATCCCGCCCCGGAAGACCTCGACGCCGCCCTCGAGCGCGCCCGCCGGGCCGAGAACGGCTACATCACCATCACCCGCCCCACCGGACAGGAGAACCGATGACCCGCACCGTACCGCACCGCCCACGCCCGCTCGTCGCCCTGTTCGCGCTGGGCCTGCTGCTCGGCACGGGCGCCATCGCGGCCGAGACCAGCTGGACCTTCGGCCGCCGCGACGACGCCGGCATCGCCGGCATCACGGGCCAGGTCGTCGAGCGCTTCGCGGAGAAGCCCGACCTCGCCGGCGAGCCCGCCGTGGTGCTGCTCAAGAGCGACGTGTACAAGGTGGACGCGGACAGCTGGCTCGTGGTGCGCAACGAGATGGTGCGGGTGGGCGACCCCGAGTATCCCGACGTCTCGACCCGGCAGTTCCAGCTCGACCCGGACGCCGACATCAAGTACCGCGAGGCGTGGATCCTGCGGGGCCGGAAGGTGATCCGTCTCGACGAGTCGGTGTGGAAGATCGTGCCCGGCGACGACGACAGGGCCACCGACGTGATCATCGCCTTCCCGGACGTGAAGGAAGGCGATGTGCTGGGCTGGTCGCTGGAGGTCGACAACCACGGCTTCTGGGGCGGCGGCTACCTGCAGCTGGCCGACGACTTCCCGGTGCTGATGAACCGCACGCGCATCCAGACCGACGGCAAGCTGGCCTACAAGACCATCGGCGAGCACCTGCGCCGGGGCAACTGGAGCCAGAAGATCCTCGAGAAGAAGCACGGGGCGCCGTGCGACATCCGCCTCGTGGTGACCGACATCCCGGCGCGACCGCGCGGCCCCTACGCGCCCAGCTTCCTCGAGTACGAGCCCTACCTGCTGGTCATGTTCCGGGGCGCCTGGGACAAGGAAGCCAATCGCTGGATCTTCAACGTGAGCTGGAACGAGGCGGCGGCGCGCGGGTCGGGCATCCTGGAGTACCTCGACGAGCAGGCCGGCTACGTGGCCGCCGAAACCCAGGCCCTCGTGGCGGGCTGGGGCACCGACCGGGAGAAGGCCGACGCCATCGCGCGCTTCATCCGCGACGAGATCGTGACCGTCAGCCCGTTCGAGGTGCGCTCGCAGGGCCAGCAGCCCCACCAACTGCTCCGCCGCCGCCAGGCGACCATGCGCGGCAAGGGCGTGCTCATGTACGCCATGTGCCGCGCGGCGGGCGTGAACGTCGACCTCATCGCCGGGCGCAACCAGTTCTTCGGGCCGCCCGACCTGGCCAACCCGAACCTGGCCCAGTTCAGCGACTTCGTGGTGCGCCTGAACGGCCTGCAGCCGGCCTGGTACTCGCCCGCCTACGGGGAGAGCGCGCCGGGCGAGCTGCCTCCTTCGCTGCGCGGGACCCGGGGTTTCCTGCTCGAGCCGGGCGTGGGCGAGAAGCTGCGCGACCTGCGGCGCCAGGCCTTCGAGAACACCGGGGCCCACGTGACGCTCTTCTGGGACGAGTACGTGCGGCTGGTCAAGGAAGCGGACTTCGCCCACTGGGTCGACCTGCCCGGCGACCCCGACGCATCGGTGGCGACGACGGCCGAACTCCTGCGGCACGTCCCGGCCGAGAACGCGGCCACGGTGCAGGTGCACGGCACCGGCTACGGCGAACTGCAGGAACTGGTGAACGACACCGAGGAGCCGGTGCGCATGCTCGAGGCGTACCTCGAGGACCGTTTCGGCGACGTGGGCTTCGCGGTGACCGCGGCCGAGGCCACGCCGGGCGAGACGCGCACGGCCAAGGCGGTTCTCGCCGGCCGGGTCGACGCCCCGCCCCTGCCCGCGCCCGCCGGCGACAACTGGATCATCCCGGCCGAACTCGTGTACGGACGCGAATTCCTGGCCGGCTGGGACCCGGCCCGCGCGGAGCCGTTCATCGTGCGCTTCAGCGGGGACCGTTCGCTGATCTGGCGCGCGCCCCTGCCCGACGGCTGGACCGACGCGCGCCTGCCGGCGCCGTTCTCGGTCGTCGACGGCCAGTTCGCCTACCATTGCCAGTTCGCGGTGCGCAACGGCGACCTCGTCGTCACGCGGGAGATCCGGCTCCTGCGGGGCCTGACCATGTACAGCGACGTGCCGCCCTTCGGCGAGAAGGTGCAGAAGGTGCGTGACTTCGAGCGCAGCCCGCTGGTGCTGTCGCGGCGCTGAGGGCGCGGCCCACCGCCCGGACGACGACGGGTCACGGGGAACCTCCGGTGGAGTCGGGGCGTCGGGGGCGAACCCGGCAGACGCACCGGCCGTCCGAATGTAGCGACCCGTTCAGGCCGGCGGACCGTCGAGGCGCAGCAGGATCTCGCGCACCTTCCCGCCGCGACCGTGGGCGAAGCCCTCGTCCTCGCCCGTGACGACGAAGCCGCACCGGGCGAGCACCTTCAGCGAACCGGCGTTGTCGTGGACGACCCGGGCCACGAGGGGACGCCGGTCGTGCTCGCAGAGGAAGGCCCGCAGCGCCGCGCCGGCGTGCCCCCGACCCCAGTGCTCGCGCCCGAGCCAGTAGCACACGTTGCGCTCGCCGAACATCTCGAAAGCCATGACGTTGCCCACCACCTCGCCGCCGACCACGATGGCGCGGTTGGTGGACGACGTGTCGGCCAGGATGCGCGCCATCTTCTTCCGGAAGGCGGCTTCGTCGTCCGGGTTCTCGGCGGTGAAGGCGGCCATGCGCACGGCCACGGGATCGCGCTGGTGGGCGAAGAGGACGGGCAGGTCGTCGTCGCGGATCGGGCGCAGGGAAGGCAGGCCGTGGTAGTCGGCCGCGGCGAGTTCGTGCTCGCGCCAGCCGTGGTGCCCGGGCGCCGCCGGCACCTCGTGGGTGAAGCGGAAACCGAGCTTGGCCAGCACGGCCAGGGAGGCCGTGTTCCCGGGCATGGCCCGACCGATGATGCGCGCGAGCCCCCACCGGCCGAAGCCGACCGCCAGGGCCAGATGGGCGGCCTCGGTGGCCAGGCCCCGCCCCCACAGGCGGCGCTCGAGGCGGAAGCCGAGGTCGACGACGTCGCCCTCCGGCAGCCGCTTCAGGCCGCAGAAGCCGACCATGCGCCCCTCTTCCCGCAGCTCCAGGGCCCAGCGGCCGAAACCGTGGCGGTCGTAGTGGTCGTAGGCGAGCAGGAAGTCCCGGGCCGCCGCCACATCGGCGAAGGGCGGGTCGCCGGTGTAGCGCACCACCTCCGGGTCGGCGTTCAGGGCGTGGAAGGGGGCCGCGTCCCTGTCCGCGTCGAAGCGGCGCAGGACGATGCGATCGGAGACGGCGACGGTCATGGGCTCTCCGCGGCGAGGTGGGCGGGGTTCAAAAGCGAGTTCAGGACGTGGTCCTCCCAGCGGCCGTTGATCTTCAGGTACGACCGGGCCACGCCCTCACGCGCGAAGCCGAGGCGCGCCAGCAGCCGCGCGCTGCGCTCGTTGCCCACCATGTGGTTGGCCATGATGCGGTGCAGATCGTACGTGGCGAAGACGTGGCTGACGGCGGCCTGGGCCACCTCGAACATGAGGCTGTCGCCCTGGCGCCGGACGTCGACGCTGAAGCCGAGGTGGCAGGCCTGGAAGGGGCCGAACACGAAGTTGGTGAAGCTGCACGCGGCCACCATCTCGCCGGACAGGCGATCCAGGGCGGCCAGGTGCAGGGCCAGGCGGTTCTCGAACATCTTCGCCTGCAGGGCGACGCGCTCGGCGGCGGCGTGCGCGGTGTAGTGGTCCTCGTCGCGCCGGGGCTCCCAGGGGGCCAGGTGCTCGCGGTTGCGCAGGGTGTAGGCGTGCAGAAGCCCGGCCTGGTCCGGCCGCAGGACGGTCAGCGTGGTGCGCGGGGTGGCGAGCACGGGCGACTCCGGCGCCGCCGGCCGCGGGCATCGCGGGACCGGGCGGCGAGAGGACCATGATAGGGCGAGGTCCGGCGGGACGGCAACCCCGCCCCCGACGGCCGCTTGCCTTTAGTCAACTTTCTGCGCATATTGGCATCTTAAACCGAGAACCCGTGTCCATTCCAGGGAGTGATCATGAGCACCCGACGTCTCCAGACCCTGATCCTGCTCGCGTGCGGCCTCTGCGCTTTGATCGGCTGCGGCGGTGGCGAATCGCGATCCGCCGCCGCGACGGCCGACGCCGCCCCGAGCCCCGCGTCCATCAGCGGCCGCATCTCCGAGGGCCTGCGCGTGCTGACGGTCGATCCGGCGGCGCCGGGCGACTTCACGGTGTACCGCGGCGACTACGTGCGCCTCGAGACCACCGACGGCGCGCCGGTGACGATCACGATTCCCGAACTGAAGGTGGAGAAGTCGTACCCGGCGGCGGAGGGCGACAAGCCCTACTTCAAGGTGCCCGACGCGGGCAGCTTCGCCTACACGATCGGTGCGGCCGGCGGCACCATCACCGCGGTCGACTACGCGGCGAGCGGCTACCAGGAGGTCGACGCGGCCGAGGCCGCGGCCCTGATCCGCAACATCTCGCCCTTCGTCCTGGACGTGCGCACGCCGAACGAGTTCGCCTCGGGCCACCTCGAGGGCGCCCACCTGCTGCCGGTGCAGGTGCTGCAGAAGGAGATCGGCTCGCTGCCCGCCAAGAAGGACGAGCCCGTGTTCGTGTACTGCCAGTCGGGCAACCGCAGCACGGTGGCGGCGAAGATCCTCATGGACTACGGCTTCGAGCAGGTCATCAACCTGCGCCACGGCATCCGCGAGTGGCAGAAGGTAAAGCTGCCGGTCGTGAAGTAGCGCCAGCGATCAGGCGTCGTCGGGGGGCAGGAACTTCTCCGGCGACGCGTTGAACGCCTGCGAGGCCCCTTTGGCGATGCTCAGGGTCGCCCAGTCGCGGCCCCGCGACCACTTGGCCACGTAGACGATCTGCCCCACATGGTAGGCGTAGTGGGAGAGCTGCCGGTTGATGGCCTGCAGCACCGTGTGGGGCTCGCCGCGGATGGCCACCGTGCGCGCGAAGTCCTCTTCGGTGAGCGGGGCGATGGCCCCCTCGACCAGATCCCAACCGGCCGCCCACGCCGCCATGATCGCGGCGCGGTCGTCGGCCTCCCCCAGTTCGAACTCGGTGTCGCGGTGGCGGTCCGGCTTCTCGCCGTCGGTGGTGAGGAAGTCGCGCCAGCGCGAGCGCATGTTCCCGGCCATGTGCTTGACGACGATCGCCGCGCTGTTGCTGTCCGGATCGGGCGCGGCGAAGAAGGCGCGGTCGTCGAGCTGCGCGAGGGACTTCTCGGCCAGGCTGCGCAGGCCAGCGAAGGCGCGCAGCGCCTCGTCCCGGTAGTCGGTTGCGTTCATGGCATCTCCCCGGCCATCAGGCCTCTGCGGCCCCGTAGCGGGCCTCGGTGAACAGGGCGCGCGGGGCGCCCGCGATGTAGGCGACCATGGGCGCGACCACGTCGGCCGGTGCGGCCAGGTCGCCGTTGCGCTGCATGCCCACGAAGGCGGCATGCGACGGGAAACGCGCCGGATCGGCCGCCCGCGCGGCGTCCTGCATGGGCGTGTCGACGACGCCCGGTTCGTAGCTGAAGAGCCCCACGTCGCGCGGCGTGCCCTCCAGTTCGGCGGCCAGCGACCGGCCCGCGGCCAGGAGCGCCGCCTTGCTGGCACAGTAGTCGGCCAGGCCGGGAATGGCCATGTGGGCCGCGCCCGACGAGACGTTGACGATGCGCAGCGGCACCGCGGCCGGGACGGCGGCCAGGGCGAAACCCATCAGCCGGATGGGCGCCGCGGCGTTGACGGCCAGGATGCCGTGCAGGCCGGCCGCCGTGAAGTCCGTCACCCGCGCCAGGTCGCCCAGGCGCGCCGCGTTGTTGACCAGGGCCACGCGCGCCCAGGGCCCGGCGGCGAGGCGGGGTGCCAGCTCGTGGGCGATCACCCGCTCGAGGGCGTCCGCGTCACCCAGATCGACGGCGACCGGGTGCAGCCGGGCGTGGGCGACGGCGACTCCGCGGCGCGCCAGGCCGACCACCTCCCAGCCACCGGCCAGCAGGGTGTCGACGAGGGCCGCGCCGATGCCGGTCGAGGCCCCGGTGACCAGGGCGAGACGGCGTCCGTCCTCCATGGCATCGCTCCTTCCGCCGGCGTGTCAGCCGGCCATCTCGTGCAGCTTCAGCACCGTCTTCCAGTTGCGGGCGGTGGCCGCGACGCCGAGCACGCGCTCGACCGTGTTGCCGTTCAGCTTCGTGTCGGCGTAGCCGGCGGGGCAGCGCAGGTGCACCTCGCGGCCGACGACCACCAGCTCCTCGGGCGGCGTCACGCGGGCGCGCAGGTCGGCCACCCGCTCGGCGGCCGGCTCGGCGTCCAGGAACATGACGAACACACGGCCGCCCTCGGCCGCCACGTCGATCGGGGCCAGCGGACACGCCGCCACGACCCGGGCCCAGGCGTCGGCCCGGCGCACGATCACGGGCACGTCGTAGCCCCACCGCGCGGCGATGGCGGCGGCGAGACGCCGACCCAGGGTCCGCCCCGCCGCGGCCGGGACGTCGCAGACGACGTTGCCGCTCTGGATGTAGGTCCGGACGTCGGCGCAGCCGAGGCCGGCGCACACCTCGCGGAGTTCGGCCATGGGCAGCTTGTTGTGGCCGCCCACGTTGATGCCGCGCAGCAGGACGATGTGGCGCACGGTGGTCTCCGGTCCGGGTCGGGGTCGGGCGATGCGGAAGGGACAAGCTAGACCGAAAGGCGGCGGACGACCACGGTGCGGCCCGCCGGCCCCGCAGGACCGGCGGGCCCACGCGCCCCTAGGGACGGTTCAGGTCGTCGTCGACGATGGTGACATGGTGCAGGAACGTGGTCCGGGCGCTCTCGTTGCCGGACCGGTCGATGGCGCTCACCGCGTACACGGCCGGCCCCGCGAGGGGAGCCCGGTCGAGGTAGCAGCAGGCGTCGATGGGGTCGACCGTGAGCTGCCAGGTCTGGCCCAGGGCCGTCCGGTAGACGACGTAGCCGGCCAGATCGGTGTCGGTGTCGTTGGCGGCCCAGGAGAGCTTGACCGCCATGCACGCGTCGCAGGCCGTCAAGGTGGCCGGCGGCGCCGGGGGTGCGGTGTCGATGGTGAGGGCCGGGGCCGTCGGGGAGTCGTCGTCCGAGCATCCGGCCGCCAGGCAGCCCAGGGCCAGGATCGCCCCGAGCAGGAGGATGGTGGTGGTCTTCATGGTCGCAGGTCCTTCGCGTTCCGGGAATCGGGATGCGGTCCACGTGTGGGCGATGTCGAACCACACCGGGATCCCTAGCCCCAAAACTTCGGCGTCCTCTGACCGGGTCGTTTATGAATACCTCCTTTCAACAACCCGTCCCGGCAAGATAGATCGGTTGTCCCGCCGCCGCACCCCTGCGGTTCCCGAATTCCGGGGGACGACCCGGCCGCGAAAAAACTGCGCGTTCGGCGCCGGACCGTCAGAAACGGAGCACCGCCGCCAGACCCGGGCGCCCGTCGGGAGCCGCCGTCAGACCGATGACGGGCACGGCGGGCGCCGCCGTTTCCCACGTGTCGGCCCCGCCGGCGATGCCGCCCACCAGCATGCCGATCAGCCCGAAGAAGGTGCCGAGCATGCCGGCCTTGGCCCCGGCGCTGAACTGGACGATGCCCTCGGAATCGCTGCCGTCGGCCAGTCCCATCAGCCCGCCGACCACCGCGCCGGCCAGGAAGCCCACGCCCATGCCCGTGGCCGTCGAGCCCTCCTTCGTGCGGACCTCGACCAGGGCGACGTCCGACCACGCCACCCGGGTGATCCAGTGGCCGGTCCCGCGCTCCAGTTCCAGGCCGTTCTCGTCGGCGCGCACCAGCGTGCCGGTGCGCCGCCCGGCCGCGACGAGCAGGATGGTGAGCAGTTGGCGGGAATCCATCTTCTTCTCCTCCGGAAGGGGTGACCGGGCGACGTCACCCCGCCGAGGCAGGATCCGGACCACCGCCGCGCCGCCGCCGGGGCCCCGGCAGGAGCGTTTCCGGCGCGATCGCGCCTTGCCGTTGTCGGCATTCGCACACGGCCGGTGTCGGGAAACGTCGACAGGGGATCAGGCGAGCCAGGCGCGCAGGTCGTCGGCGAGGATCGCCGCGAGCTCGCTCTCGCGGCCGGCCGGCGTCTCGACGAAGAGGAAGCCGAAGAGGGGGTAGCGCCGCCAGTCGACCGGGCGGCAGTCGAGCACGCGCGCGAACCGCGCCGCCAACCCGTCGAAGTCGAACCCCTTCACGTCGGCGCCGGGCACGCCGGTGCCGTTGTCGAGCACGACGATGCTCCAGCTGCGGTCGTCGCGGTCGCGGCAGACGGCCGGCCAGTCGGGCCGTTCGTCGCGCAGGAAGGACGCGTAGGGGTCGAAGCCCCAGGCGTGGCGGGCCAGGTCGGCGGTGGTGCACCAGCCGCCGTAGCGCTGGGGATTGATCTCGATGGGCACGATGCGGCCGTCGGGCCGCACCCGCACCTCCACGTGGACCGGCATGCCGCGCACGCCGGTGAGCGCCCCCACCTCCTCGAGCCAGGTCGTGAACGGGTGCAGCCACCGGGTGAGCAGCGCCACCGAGGTGGTGTAGACGCGGTCGCTGACCGACGCGGTGTGGGCGAAAGGGTGGTGCAGGATGTTGGTGATCACGGCCCGGCCGTCGTCGTCGTACCAGGCGTCGATGGCGTACTCGTCGCCGACGATGACCTCCTCGACGAGCAGGCGCGCCGGATCGAGGACCGAGTCGGGGTACTGGCCCCGCGTCGACGCCAGGTCGTCGGCCAACAGTCCCTGCACCCGTCGCCAGTCGTCCCGGTCGCGCACCACGTGCACGCCGAGGCTGAAGAAGCCCACGGCGGGCTTGATCACGAAGGGGAACGGCATGTCGGCCGGCTCCCAGCCCGGCAGCGCGGCGGTGGCCAGGGTGCGGAAGCGGAAGTCGGGGTAGAGCGGGCGCAGGAGCTCGCGGGTGCGGGCCTTGTCCTTGCAGGCGGCCACCCACGCCGCCAGGGGCGTGCCGGCGGCGGCGCCCACCAGCCAGTCCAGGGCGTTTTCGCTGTTGGTCAGGACGCGGGCGCCCGCACGCACCAGGGCCGTGGCCGCGGCGGCGTCCAGCAGGCCCGGGCCGAGCCCGGCGGGGTCCACGTCGGCCGAGGTGCAGAACACCGGCAGGCGGTGCTCGCGCAGCGACGCGCGCAGGTCGGCCGAGACGTAGGGGCCGGCGAGGATCATCACACCGGAAAGCGGCGGTGCGTGGGGGTCGCGCGACATCGCTTCATCCTTCCGCGGTGGCCGAGGCCGCCGCCCCTACCGCACCTGCACGATCTTCCGCGTCACCCGCTCCGCGCCGACCTTCAGCTCGTAGAAGTAGATGCCGCTGGCGACGCGCTGGCCGGCGCCGTCGCGCCCGTCCCAGAACGCCTGGTGCGGCCCCTCGGCCACGCGCCCCTCGAGCAGGGTGCGCACCGCGCGGCCGGCCACGTCGTAGATGCGCAGGCTCGCCGTGCCCTCCCGCGGCACCTCGAAGGCGATGCGCGTCGGGCCGGCGGCGGGGTTGGGCATGCCCTTGCCCATGCTCAGGCCCAGACGGGTGAAGTCGGCCGCGGCGCTGAGGCCGGTCTCGCCGATGAGGTGCGTCGTGAACTGGGAAGTGTTCCCCTCGAACTCGCAGAGCAGTTCCTCGTTGCCGTCGCCGTTGAAGTCCTCGATGACCAGGGACGAGAACTGCCTCCCCCCGACCGCCGGGTCGTTGCCCGAGGCGTAGATCACCGCGCCGGTGGCCGGCGAGACGATCTGAAGGTCGGCGCGGACCAGGATGAGCGCACCCGGTTCGGCGGGCGACAGCCGGGCCTCGCCCGCGAGGTCGTAAAAGCCGTTGCCGAGGAGGATGTCCGGCCACAGCCGCTGCACCCGGCCCCGGGAGTCGACGTCCAGCGCGCCCAGCAGGCACGAATTGTCGGGGCGCCACGCGATGGCGAGGATCTCCGCGAGGCCGTCGCCGTCGAGGTCGCGCAGGTAGAATTTCGTGTTGTTGAACACGTTGAATGGACTCGGCAATTCTTCGACCTGGGGCCCCGCCTCGAGGCGGACGACGCCGACCGCGGCGAGGGGCGTGTGCACGAGGGCGTCGAGACCCGCGGCGGGGTCGATGTCGCCGAGGGCGATCACGGTGCCGATGTTGCCCGAATCCCACAGGGAGCCGATCTGGGCGGAGGCGCGGGCGGACGGCAGCAGCGCCACCGCGGCGAGCAGGAGAGTTGCAGCGATGCGGAGCAGGGGGCGGGTGCGGACCATGGCGACTCCTCGAGGCGGGTGCGGGAAACGATGGCGTTCGGCCGCCAGCATATTCCGGTTCCCCACCCGCGGCAACCTGGGGCTGGCCCTCGGGGGCGGCCCGGGTCGACATCCCCGGAGCGGGGCCTCATCTCGCCAGGAACATCTAAAGGAATCACTTATGCGCCCGATAGGACTGCGGACCCGAAACACCGCCACCCGGTTCCGTTCCTCGCCCACGGCCGGATCCCCTCCGGGAGTGGACCATGCGCAACGGCCTCGTTCTGCTGACGATCCTGACCCTGGCCGGCCCCGCTGCGGCCGACAAGCTCGTCTTCACGTCGACCTTCGGCGGCGGCTTCTCCAACGGCGCCCTCGTCGGCTACGACCTCGACAGCGCGCAGTTGGCGCCGCTCGTCAGCCTCGCTGGCTCGCCGATGGCCGGCAACATGATCTCCCTGCAGGCGGCCGGCGTCGGCGGTGACTACGTGGGCGGCCTCACTCTCGGCCAGGACGGGATGTACTACGGCACCAACAGCCTCGCGGCGGGCCTGGACAATCTCGAGACCTACATCAAGAGCACCGCCTCGGGGATCTTCTACCGGGTCGACCCGGCGACGGGCGACCTCGAGGTGCTCCATTCGTTCGTCGGGGACGGACCGACCGACCTGTTCCGCAACCTGTCGGCCCCGAACTACGGCGGCGACCTCTCGTTCCCCATCTACAAGCCGACCGAGACGGCGCCCGGCGTGTTCTACGGCCTGGCCCTGCGCGGCGGCACCGCCGACAAGGGCGGCGTGTGGCGCTTCGACGTCAACACCGGCGAGTACGGCGTCGTGGCTTCGTTCGACCCGGCCGGCCTGGGCATCGACCCGACCTGTCCCCTGATCGCCGGCGACGGCACGAACCTGTACGGCGTGACCCGCTCGCGGGGCGGCGGCTACGAGGGCTATCTCTACCGCGTGCCCACCGACGGCAGCGCCGCGGCGTTCGTCAGCGGCCTGTCCGGCACCCTGGTCATGAACCATCCCCGCGGCGACATCGCCTACCACCGGGGCGAGAACGCGATCTACGGCACCAAGGACCTGCGCGAGATCAACGGCAACTGGGGCGGCGGCATCTGGAAGTACGACCTGGACGACCACGCCGTCACCACCCTTTGGCAGGTGGCCTTCGCGGACCTCGACGTTCTGGGCAGCAAGGTGGCGGGGCTCGTCCGCGCCAACGACGGCAGGTTCTACGCGACGACGACCGACCAGGGCGGCCACGGCGCGGGAACGATCCTGCAGTACGCGAACGGGACGGCGGTCAAGGTCTTCGACTTCCCGGCCGCGTGGGGCAACTCGGGCATCCGCGCCTCGGGCAGCGGCCTGACCGTCGTCGGCACGAAGATCTACGGCACGACCTCGATCTCGTACGATGGCCCGTTGGTCTGGTCCTTCGACTACGTGACCAACACCTTCCTCGAAGTGGTGCAGACCTCCGACCTGCCCGGCGGCATCGGCAACGACGGCGAGTACGCGATCATCGTCGCCGACGGGCACGTCATCGGCCGCACGCGGCACGCCGCCATCGGCGGGGCCGGCAGCGTCTGGGACCACGACCTGTCGAGCGGCGAAACCGTGGTCCTGCACGACGCGAGCGCCGAAATGGGCCGGTCGTTCACCGGCGAACTGACCTTCCTCTCCGCGGACGTAGTGGTCGGCTGGAGCGCCATGGGCGGACGGATCTCGACCATCGACCCGACGCGGCCCAACGAGGACGGCGAACTGCTCCGGATCGACCTGGGCACGGGCGCCATCGACATCATGGAGACGACATACAGCCACCTGGACAACGAGGCGGTGACCTACAGCTGGGCCCGGCCCCTGCTGACGTCGGCCGGCGAGTTGGCGTACTACGTCGACCGCGAGTCGTTGAACCCCTTCTTCCGGCTCGAATACCTCGACGTGGTGGGCAACGCGAACAGCGCCTACACGCCGCTCCGGGACGTGCAGAACACCCAGGCCGGCGTCATCCCGGGCAGCGTCGAGGCCCCCGGCGGCCGCATCCTGACGGCCTACGCCGACACCCTGCTGGTGCAGGACGCCACCACGCACGCCTTCGTGGACGGCACCTTCCTCTTCGTCCGGGACGTGGCCGGACGGGCGGACGGCAACCTCCTGCTGGCTTCCAACGGTCGCGTCTACGGCCTGACCCAGGCCGAGGACGACGTGCCCACCAGCTGCTGCGCCCTCTGGTCGGTGGGCCCGGCGACCCTCGATGTCGCCGTCGAGCATCTCTTCGACGCCGGCGTGCGGTCGGTGAACTTCGGCCTGGGCGAACTGGACGGCAAGCTCTACGGCGCCACCAACTACGGCGGCGCCAACGGGGACGGCTACCTGTTCGCGTACGACCTGACGAACCTCACCCTGTCGGTGGTTCACGACTTCGACTCGCCGGCCGAGGGCGCCGGATTCGAGGCCGGCTGGACGCCGCACGACGGCAGGCTCTACTCGACCGCGTACACCGGCGGCGCCCACGGCAACGGCACGCTGGTCGCGTTCGATCCGGGCACGGGCTCGCTGACCGTGCTCGCCGACCTGACCACCGAGACCGGACGCCCCTTCCGCGCCACGCCCGTGGTCTGGGCCCCGCTGCCGCTGCAACTGGACGCCGCGGTGCACCAGAATCCGGCCCTGACGCGCTACGCCGACCTCCACGTGACGTCCAACACCGCATTGACCGGGGCGCCGGACGTGGCCCTCGTGGTCGGTGCCGACACCACCGCGGTTGCCATGACCGCCCTGTCGGTGAGCACCTGGTCCGGGGCCATCGCGTTCACGGTCGAAGGGACCTACACCATCGCGACCCGCGGCATCGCCGCCAACGGCACGACCGCCGACGGCGCCCGCACCTTCACCGCGGGCCAGGCCAAGGCAGGCCAGGCGTTCCGTCTGACCGCCGCCGACGGCGGCGCCGCCCTCGACCTGGCCGACGGGTCGGCCGTGGCCGGGCGCTGGTTCACGATCCAGGACGATGCCGGCACGGTGCACTTCGGCCCGGATGGACAGCTGCCGGCCGCCGTGGATCTCGTCTTCGCGGGCGGATCGCGCGAGCTCGCGGTCTACCGCCGCGACGGCGACGGCTGGGTGGCCGAGCCCACCCTGCTCGGAGCCGACGGCACGACCCTCACCATCGTCACCGACCGCCTCGGCACGTTCCGGCTGGCGCCGGGCGTCCCGGGCGAGACGCCCCCGGCCGGACGCAACGTCCTGCACGGCGCCGCGCCGAACCCGTTCAACCCCGCGACCACGGTGTCCTTCGACCTGGCGGTCGCCGGCGAGGTCGAGCTGGCGATCTATGCGGTCGACGGCACGAAGGTGCGCACCCTGGCGACCGGGCGCCGCGACGCCGGTCCGTACCGCATCCTGTGGGACGGTCGCGACGACGGCGACCGGCGGGTCGCCAGCGGAACCTACTTCGCCCGCCTGCGCACGGCGCAGGGCAACCTCGTGGCCAAGATGGTGCTGCTGAAGTAGCCGCCGACGAGAAGGAGAACCGGACATGGACAAGCGCATCATCACGACGGCCCTGGCCCTGCTGGCCATCACGGCGATCGGCTGCGGGGACGACGACGGGACGATCCCGCCCGTACCGACCTACGACGACACCGTCGCCGCAGGCTGGACGAAGTACGAGGCCGGCGACTTCGACGGCGCCCTGGCCGCGTTCGCGGCCGCGGCGAGCGTCGACGCGGCGCGGCCCGACGCCTTCGTCGGCCAGGGCTGGTCGGACCTGCGACGGGACGCCCTGGCCGGGGGGCGGGACGCGTTCCTCGCCGGCGAGGCGGTGGCCGACACCGCGTCCGCGGCCCGATCCGACCTGCGGGCCGGCCTGGTCTTCGCGCTGAACGCGATGAAGGACTACGACGCCTCGAACGCGTGGGCGGACTCGCTGCTGGCCGACGCACCGGCGTGGGCCTTCGCCCACGAGAGCGGGCTCGACGCGGCGGACGTGCGGGTCGTGCAGGCGGAGAACCTGTTCGCTCTCGGCGACTTCGACGCGTCCCTGGCGGCGGTCAAGGCGCTGAACCCCGCCTTCGCCCTCGACACCGTGGCGACAGCGGCCGACGAGGCGGCCCTCGCCGCGGAGATCGAACGCCTGCGGGCGGCGAGCTGAGCGGAATTCCGGGACACCGCACCCCGGGCCTGCGAAAAGGCGGCGACCCCACCGGGGCCGCCGCCGACTCTTCACGACAGGATCCGCCCGTCGGCTATTCCTTCACTTCCCGCACCGAGTCGATCACCGTCCCGTCGACCCACTTGATGGCCGCGACGACCTTCTCCCCCAGCTCGGGCTTCTCCGGCGCGCCGCCGCAGATCTCCTCGATCTCGCCCTTGAGGTCGGCCATCTCGCGGAGGGGCAGGCTCGAGCCGCGCAGCTTCTCGCGCAGGTCGCGCCGCAGCGGGTTGATGGCGATGCCGCGCTCGGTGACGATGACATCGATCAGCTCGCCGGGTCCGCACAGGGTCGTCACCTCGTCGACCACCACCGGGATGCGGTCGCGGAACGCGGGGATCGGCAGGATCGTGCACTTGCTGGCCAGGCAGTTCTGCCAGCCGCCGATGCCGTGCAGCAGGCGGCCGTCGCTGTGGGTGACCACGTTGGCGTTGAAGTCCACGTCGACCTCGGTGGCGCCGAGCACTACCGCGTCGAGCAGGCTGGCGAAGTTGCCCTTGCCGTGCCAGTTGTAGCTGGTGAAGGGCGTGGTGTTCACGTGCAGCGCGTTCTCGCGCATGGAGCGCACGCCCTCGAGGTCGAAGGTCTGGCCGTCGAGGATGTAGTCGGTCAGTCCCTCTTCCAGCATGTCGACGAGATACTGGG
>JAGRNP010000048.1:0-2960 GCA_020440705.1 bacterium
CGGTCGCGGAGCCCGCACCGGCGCCCGCTCCCACGCCGGCGCCCGCGGCAGCCGACGCCGCGCCGAAGACCTCGGGCTTCATCCCCCTGGGCAACATGAAGCCGAAAGCCGCCCCGGCGGCCAAGGCGCCCGCCCCGACACCGAGAGCGGCGGCCCCGGCCCCGGCCGCGGACGCCGAAGCGGCCCGCACCCCGGCCAAGGCCAACGCGCCGGCCAAGATGAAGGAAGCCATGCGCGTCGACGCCGAGCGCCTCGACCACCTCATCGAGACCATCGGCGAGCTGGTCATCGCCGAGAGCATGGTCAGCCAGTCGCCCGAGCTGAAGGGCTCGGCCATGTCGGTGAAGTTGGCCAAGGACCTCGACCACCTCGACAAGATCTGCCGCGAGCTGCAGGAGATCGGCATGTCGCTGCGCATGGTCCCGGTGCGGCCCGTCTTCCAGAAGATGGCCCGCCTCGTGCGCGACCTCTCCAAGAAGCAGAACCGCGTCGTCGACTTCATCATGACCGGCGAGGACACCGAGCTCGACAAGAACGTCGTCGACAAGATCGGCGACCCGCTCGTGCACATGGTCCGCAACTCGGTCGACCACGGCATCGAGGCCGATCCGGCCGACCGCGTGCGCGCCGGCAAGTCCGAGCGCGGCCGCGTCGAGCTGCGGGCCTTCCACAAGGGCGGCAACATCTGCATCGAGATCGAGGACGACGGCCGCGGCCTGAACCGCAAGGCCATCCGCGACAAGGCCGTCTCGCGCGGCCTGCTGCGCGAGGGCGAGCAGATCAGCGATCGCGACCTGTTCATGATGATCTTCGAGCCCGGCTTCTCGACCGCCAAGGAGGTCACCGACATCTCCGGCCGCGGCGTCGGCATGGACGTCGTGCGGCGGAACATCGAGGAGCTGCGCGGCACCGTCGACATCGCCTCCGAGGAGGGCGCGGGCTCGACGTTCAGCATCAAGCTGCCGCTCACCCTGGCCATCATCGAGGGCATGGTGATCATGGTCGGCACCGAGCACTACATCATCCCGACCCTCTCGGTAGTGCGCCTCGTGCGTCCGCGCAAGGAGGACCTCAGCTACATCTTCGACAAGGGCGAGATGATCGCCTTCGAAGGCAGCCACCTGCCGCTGTTCCGCCTCTCGCGCCTCTTCGAGGTGGCGGAGGCGGCCGCCGAACCCCACGAGGCGATGGTCGTCGTCGTGGAGGACGAGGGCAAGCGCATCGGCCTGATGGCCGACCAGCTCCTCGGCCAGCAGTCGATCGTGATCAAGAGCCTCGGCGAGAAGCTGCAGGGCACCGAGGGGGTGGCCGGCGGCGCGATCATGTCCGACGGCAACGTGGCCCTCATCCTGGACATCGCCGGCCTCGTGCGCGTGGCCCACAGCACGGACATGACCGTGCGCAACAGCCCACCGGCCGCCGCGAGCCTCGATCCGCACATCGCCGAGGCCGTGGAGACCGTCATCGAGAGCGCCGTCGCCCCCGGCGGCGCCGACGCATTCGCCCCGGAGAGCGCTCCGGAAACCGTGGAAGCCTGAACAACCCCTTGCGGGAGGTAGAAAATGGCCGTCGAGACCCCAGTGGCCCGTGTCGCGCAGGAAGGCAAGTTCCTGTCGTTCGTGCTCGGCGAAGAGGAATACGGACTGGAGATCCTGAAGGTGCAGGAGATCAACGGCATGATGGGCATCACGCGCGTGCCGCGGACGCCCGAATACGTGCGGGGCGTGATCAACCTGCGCGGCCGCGTGATCCCCATCGTGAGCCTGCGCTGCAAGTTCAAGATGCCGGCCGTCGAGGACACCGAGAAGACGTGCATCATCGTCGTGCAGGTCCAGTACAAGGACACGGAGCTGACCATGGGCATCATCGTCGACGAGGTCTCCGAGGTGCTGAACATCAAGGCCGACGAGATCGACCCGGCACCGAACTTCGGCGGCGGCCTCGAGGAGACCAGCTACATCACCGGCCTGGGCAAGCTCGACGGCAAGGTCGTGATCCTGCTCGACATCGACTCGGTCCTGAACGACGCCGAGATCGAGGCCGTGCTCCAGTCGGCCGGCTAGGCGGAAGGTGCCCATGTCCCTGCTGTCGCGCATGAGGAAACCGCAGGAGGCGCCGCCGGCGCCGGTGACGGGCATGTCCGTCACCGACCTGGCGATCTTCCAGCGCGTGCTCTACGAGCAGTCGGGGATCGTCCTGAAGGACAACAAGCGGGCCCTGGTCGAGTCGCGGGTGAACCAGCGCCTGCGGGCGCTCGGGCTGGCCGGGTACCCGGAGTACCTGGAGCTGCTCCGCGCCGACCGTTCCGGCGAGGAGCTGGTGCACCTGATCGACGTGATCTCGACCAACGTGACCCAGTTCTTCCGCGAACCGGACCACTTCACCAAGCTGGCCGAGGTGGTCGACGGCTGGGGCGAACAGGGGCTCAAGCGCCTGCGCTTCTGGTCGGCCGCCTGCTCCACCGGCGAGGAGCCCTACACCATGGCCATGACCCTGGCGCCGCTCGTGCGCCAGCACGGCCTGGACGCGAAGATCCTGGCCACGGACATCAGCACGCGGGTGCTGGCCCACGCCCAGCGGGGGGTGTTCCCCGTCGATCGGCTGGGCGGCGTGAGCCCCGAGCTCCGGCGGCGCTGGTTCACCGAGCGCGAGGAGAACGGCCGCGCCGTCGCCGAGGTCTCGAACGAGCTGCGGCAGATGATCATGTACCGGCGCCTCAACTTCACGAAGCAGCCGTTCCCCATCAAGGGGATCTTCGACGTCATCCTCTGCCGCAACGCGATGATCTACTTCGACCGCCACCTGCGCACGAGCATGGTGGCCGAGTTCGCTCGCCTGCTCCGTCCCGGCGGATACCTCATGATCGGCCATTCCGAGACCCTGATCGGAATCGAAGGCAGTTTCCGCTCACTCAAGTCGTCGGTCTACCAGCGACTCAATCCTGGAGTAGCCAGTTGACG
>JAGRNP010000048.1:3037-22224 GCA_020440705.1 bacterium
GCGGGATCCGACCGACGTCATCGTGACGTACTCGCTGGGTTCGTGCGTCGGCCTGACCCTCTACGATCCGGTGGCGGGGATCGGGGGCATGATCCACTGCATGCTGCCGCTCTCGAAGATCGATCCGGACAAGGCGCGCCTGAAGCCCTACATGTTCGTCGACACCGGCGTCGCCGCGATGCTCGGCGAGATGTACAGGCTGGGCGCGTCGCGGCAGAACATCGTGGCGAAGGTGGCGGGCGCGGGCTCACCCCTCGGCAAGGAAGAGACCTTCCGGATCGGCCAACGCAACTACACGATCCTGCGCAAGTTCCTGTGGAAGAACAATATCCTCATCGACAAGGAGGATATCGGCGGTTCCAAGGCGCGCACCCTCTACCTCTACATGGCCGATGGTCGCACCACGGTCAAATCCGAAGGGAAGGAGGTGGAATTATGACCGAGCGCAAAGCCATCCTGGCCCGCATCAACTCGGTACCGTCGATGCCGTCGGTGGTCATGGAGCTGCGGAAGTACCTCAATGATCCCGACGTGAGCTTCGACCGGCTGGCGAAGCTGATCGAGGTCGATCCGGGCCTGACCGTGAACGTGCTCCAGCTCGCCAATTCCGCCTATTTCGGTTGGACCCGGACGATCAGTTCGGTGAAGGACGCCATCACCCGCCTGGGCACGAACCGGGTCTTCCAGATGGTGCTCTGCATGTCGGTCGCGCCCATGGTGCGCAAGCCCATCAAGGGCTACGACACGGACAGCGAGGGACTGTGGCGCCACTCGGTGGCGACGGCGATCTGCGCCGAGCAGCTCGTGGCGGCCCTGGGCATGCCCGAGGTGCCCCAGGCCTTCACCGCCGGCCTGCTCCACGACATGGGCAAGATCGTGCTCGGCACCTTCGTCGAGGTCGACGACGCGCCCATCAAGGAGATCGTCGCCAGCGACGGGCTCAGCTTCAACGAAGCCGAGCAGATGGTGCTGGGCATCGACCACGCCGAGGTGGCCGCCGAGCTGCTGAAGGCCTGGAACCTGCCCGACGAGGTCGTCGAATCGGCCCGCTGGCACCACCAGCCCCACAAGGCCGACGAGAAGCACCGCCTGCTCGTGGACCTGGTCCACGTGGCCGACTTCCTCTGCCTCAGCTGGGGCTTCGGCATGGGCAACGACGGACTGCAGTACCGCCTCGACGAGGACGCCAACGAGCGTCTCGGGGTGGACGTGAACATCGCCGAGGAAGTGGGCTCCAAGGTCATGATCGGTGTCGAGGAGCTCGGCAACCTGTTCGATCCCGCAAAGAAAGGAAATACCGATGGCGTTCAACATCCTGCTCGTTGACGACTCGGCGACGGTCCGGGCCGTCATCAGCAAGGCGCTGAAGCTGGCCGGTGTCGATATCAACGAACTCTTCCAGGCCGGCAACGGCCAGGAGGCCCTCGAGGTGCTCGACAAGAGCTGGGTCGACCTCGTCTTCTGCGACATCAGCATGCCCGTCATGGACGGCGAGGAGCTGGTCGCGGAGATGAACCGGCGGGGCATGATCGACAACATCCCGGTGGTGATCGTCTCGTCGGCGGGCAGCGAGCCGCGCGTGGCGCGCCTGAAGGAGAACGGCGTGCGCGACTACATCCAGAAACCCTTCACTCCCGAGCACATCCGGGAGGTCGTGGACAACGTGATGGGGGTGCAGCAGGATGCCTGACTTCTCGCAGGAAACCATCGCCGCGACGTTCCTGGACGTCGTCGAGCAGCTCACGTTCATGTTCGGCGAGCTCGAGGACAAGGACGAACTCGACTTCACCGACGCCGAGTTCACCCAGGCCAGCATGGAGTTCACCGGTGATGTCGCCGGCACCCTCTCGGTGACCGTGCCGACCGCCGTCACGGCCGAGATCGCGGCCAACATCCTGGGCCTCGACCCGGGGGACCTCTGCGACCAGGCCATGCTCGACGACGCGCTCAAGGAGATGCTGAACGTCGTCTGCGGGCACGTGATCATGGCCATCGCCGGCCGGGACGCCAACTTCACGCTCCACGCGCCGGCCATCGCGCCGGTCGATCCCGAGCAGCTGCAGGCGCTCATCGCCGACGACGCGTACTTCGGCTTCGACCTCGACGAGAGCCCGGTGCTGCTCGGTCTGGTCCGGAAGGGCTGAGATGAGGAACATCCGGGTCCTGATCGTCGACGATTCCCCGACCGTCTGCAGCGTCTTCCGCCGCGGGCTGTCGCGGGCCGAAGGCATCGAGGTGATCGGCGTCGCGCCCGATCCGTTCGTGGCGCGCGACATGATCGTCAAGGACCCGCCCGATGTCGTGACCCTCGACATCGAGATGCCGCGCATGGACGGCCTCACCTTCCTGCGCAAGCTGATGAAGCACTTCCCGCTGCCGGTCGTGGTCGTCTCGACCCTGACGCAGGACGGCAGCGCCAAGGCCGTCGAGGCCCTCGCCTCGGGTGCCGTCGAGGTCGTGGGCAAGACCATGGACGACGACAAGCTCGAAGGCCTGATGCTGACCCTGGTCCAGAAGGTCCGCGCCGCCTCCCAGGCGTCGGTCGGCGCGCGCAGCTTCCGCGCGACCACGCGCCGGCCCCAGATCGTGGCCGACCCGCTGCCGAACCTGGGCGCGCCCGGCCGCCACATCGTCGCCTGCGGCTCCAGCACGGGCGGCACCGAGGCCCTCGCGGCCCTGATGTCGCGGCTGCCGGCCGACACGCCGGGCATGGTCCTGGTCCAGCACATCCCGCCCGGCTTCACGGCCCAGATGGCCGCGCGCCTGGACGGCCTGTCGGCCATGACCGTGCGCGAGGCCCGCGACGGCGACGTCCTCGCGCCGGGCCTGGCCCTGGTCTCGCCGGGCGACGTGCACATGCTCGTGCACCGCAACGGCGGCGGCTACCGGGTCGAGTTGCGCGACGGGCCCCGTGTGGGCCGCCACAAGCCGGCCGTCGACGTGCTCTTCCGCTCGGTGGCCCGGGCCGCCGGCGCCGACGCCGTGGGCGCCCTGCTGACCGGCATGGGCAAGGACGGCGCCGCCGGCATGCTCGAGATGCACCAGGCGGGCGCCTGGACCATCGCCCAGGACGAGCAGTCGAGCGTGGTCTGGGGCATGCCCCGCGCGGCCTACGAAATGGGGGCGGCCACCGAGGTCGTCGCCCTCGACCGGATCGCCGAACGCATCTGCCACGGCCTGAAGGCCCCGGTCGCCGTCTGACCACGGCACTCCCCGCCCTTCCGCGTCGCCGGACGAAACGGCCCGCCGGACATCCGGCGGGCCGTCGCGTTTCCGGTCCTCGTCTCGCGTCAGGGAGCGATCAGCGTGAGGGTCGCCTTCCCGAACTTGGTCTCGCCGACGTAGTCGACGCGCTTGCCGGGGTTCAGGATCCAGCCGACGAGGTCGTCCTCGGTGGGCACGACGTACTCGTAGGTCTTGGTCGGCGCGACATGGGGGTTCATGTCGATGTTGTTGAAGAGCGTGCGCAGGTTGTTCACGACCTCGGTCAGGGCCTCGACGATGGGCTGGTCGGCCTCGCCGTCCTGGGCCTGGTTCATGAGCTGGCTCTCCGGCAGCAGGATGAGCTTGCCGCCGATGTAGAGGGTGGCCGGCAGGTCGGTGACGATGGCGCCCTCGACCTTCTTGTTCTTCCCCTGCAGGAAGGTGATGTAGCAGCCTTCGTCCGGCGACGTCAGATCCCAGCCCTCGCCCTTGCGGAACACCGGCTTCTCGCCGATGAGCAGCTCGACGAGGTCGAGGATCTCCTTGGTCTTGGGGAACGTCAGCGGCACGGCCCTAGCCCTCCTGCCAGATCAGGATCACGTGGACCTCGAGATCGTCGGCGCCGCGCACCGTCTGGGCCATGCCCTGGATGCCGCTGGCGAAGAACTCGATGCAGCTCTTGCCTTCCATGAAGAGCGGCAGGCCCAGCTGCACGGCCTGTCCGGCGGCGGCCCGACTGGCCTTCAGCACGCCCGCGGCCACGTTGGCGATCTCGCCGAGGCCGTCGGCCATGTCCTCCATCTCGGGCTTCTCGTCCGCGTCCATGGCGAACAGGTTGCGCGTGAGGGCCTCGCAGCTGGGCTGGTTGCCCATCACCGCCAGGTTCCAGCCGCCCGTCTCGGACGTCAGCGCGATGCTGCTGCCGTACTTCACGTCGGCTTCGCGCGGGTCGGACGGGTTCGGGTCGACCTCGAGGTGCAGATCCATCTGGATCCGGCACGTGTCGACCACGGCCTTGACCGCTTCCTGCAGCACGGTCGCCGGCATGTGGCGGCCGGTCGCGCTCGCGAGTTCAGAAATTTTCGTGGTCATCAGCTGATTGCCTCCAACATTGTTGCCGTACTGCCAGATCAGGATGACCTGCAACGTCAGGTCATCGGGACCGGAAAGCCTCTGGCCGATGGCGTTCACTCCTCTGGGGAAATAGCGGATCCAGCTGTTGCCCTTCAGGAAGATGGGCAGCCCGAGCTGGTACTGTTCGCCCGCCGATTTCTCCCGCTTGGCCTTCCAAACCCCGGCGGCCACGTTGGGGATCTCGTTCAGGGCGTCACCCATGTCCGCCATGGGCGTGTCCTCGTCGATGTCCATCTCGAACAGCGCCCGCGTGAGGTGCTGGGCGACCGGCTCGGAGAAGACGGTGGCGAACTGGTAGTTCACCATGTCGTTCGTCAGGGCGAGCGTGCTGCCGTAGACCACATCCTCGGGATCGGGCGCGCCCGGCATCCCGTCGACGCTGAGTTTCACGTCGAACTGGATCTGGAAGGTCTGGATGACCGCCTCGACGGCCTCCTTGAGGGCCTCCATCTTGGACATGAAGTCCATGGGGTCCTCGATGCGGCGAATGCGGGACATCCGGACGGTCACGATACGAACGCTCCCAGGACCTGGGCCATGTCGTCGGCGGTGAACGGCTTGGCGAGCAGGAACATCGCGCCGCCCTCGGTCGCCTGGTCCACCATCTCCTTCGTGGACTCCGACGTCACGAAGCCGAACGGAATCTCGAATCCCTCGGCGTTCAGGGCCGTCAGGAACTCGATCCCCGTCATCTCCGGCATGTGCCAGTCGGACAGGATCAGGTCCGGCTTCTCGGCCTTGACCACCTCGAGGGCTTCCCGGCCGTTCTCGGCCTCGACGATGTCGTGTCCCTCGAACCCGGCCTGCCGGATCGTGCGGGAGACGATGCGTCGCATGGCGCGGGAATCGTCTACGACCAGAATCTTCATGGGCTACTCCTTCTTGAGGTCTGCGACCACCGGTCTCATCCCCGGACCCGCGAACGGGCCGTCCGGTGATCTTGAAGGGCCGCATGGCCCCTGGGCGCCGCAGGAGTCGGCGACCCGTAGGGATTTGATCGGAAGAAGCAACCGACGATTAAGCCTTTTCTTTAGCTTGTGCCGTCGAAAATGTGTATGGCCCGGGTGTTGCCCTGAGCGCATATGAACCCGACCCCGACAACAGCCGATTCCTGGAGTCCTCCGTTCTGCCCCAATCCCAACTGCCTCCACCACAACAGATTCGACGAGCCTTGGACCTACCACAGGATCGGCACCTTTCGGCGACAACTCGCTCCGCAACGTATCCAGCGGTTTCGCTGCACCACGTGCTGCCGTACCTTCAGCACCCAGACCTTCGCCACCACCTACTGGCAGAAACGCCCCGACCTGGGCGCCCGGATCCTCAAGCGCACCCTCGGATGCACCGCCAACCGCCAGGTCGCCCGCGATCTCGGCGTCGCCCCGACGACCGTCGACCGCCACGTCGCCCGCCTCGGCCGGCACTGCATGCTCTTCCACCTGAACATGATCCGGGATCTGCCGCCGCCCGGCGAGATCGTCGTCGACGGGTTCGAGTCGTTCGAGTGGAGCCAGTATCATCCGATCCACCACCATTTGGCCGTCGGCAAGGACACCGACTTCTTCTACTACTTCACCGACAGCCCCCTGCGCCGCAAGGGCCGGATGACGGCCGCCCAGAAGAACCGTCGCATGGCACTCGAGTCCGCGCTCGGCCGCCCGAACCCGAAGGCGATAGAGAACGACATGAAGGAGCTCCTGGAGGTGGTTCTGCGGGGGCGGCCGTCGGCGAGGGTTCTGAGCGATGATCATCCGGCGTACCGGCGGGCGATCCGGCGGGTGAACGTGCGGATCGAGCACGCGGTGACTCCGGGCGCGGCGCGTCGGGACCGGAATAACCCGTTGTGGGAAGTGAACCTATTGGATCTGCTGATCCGGCACTCGAGCGCGAATCACAAGCGGGAGACGATCGCCTGGTCGAAGCGGCGGCAGTCCAGTGCGGAGCGGTTGGCGATCCTGCTGGTGTGGCGGAACTACATGAAGGGGCGGCGGGAAAAGGTGCGTGGGAGCCCCACGCCTGCGATGGAGTTGGGGCTCATGGGGGAGCGGTTGGTGCCGGAGGAGTTGTTCAAGGAACGGTTGTTCGCGACGAGGACGGAGATGCCAGCGAGGTGGCGGGCGTACTACGCCCGGGCTGTAGAGACGAAGCCGGTGGCGAACTGTCGTCGCCACGGGCTTCGCTACGGCTACTAGACTGCTGTTGGGTTTTGGCTGTCGATTGCACTGGCCGGGGCCGTACACAATCTCAGCGGCACAACCTTTTTTTTAGGCTTCGGGCGGGAGATCTGCGGGGCCGATCTTCAGATGGACCGCACCAGCCACCGCCTCCGTCACCGCGTCGTGCAGGGCCATCTTCTCGCTGAACTGGAGCACCTCCTGGGGCCGCGCGTTCAGCACCGGCCGAGGCGACCGGATGGAGCAGCAGTCGCGGTAGGGCAGGATGGAAGTGTCGAAAAGGCCCGTTTCCCGCGACCAGGCCGTGATTTCGAGCTTGTCCATGCCCACCAGGGGCCGCAGGACGGGCATGGCCACGTCGGGCCCGATGGCGCCCAGGTTGCGCAGGGTCTGGCTGGCGACCTGGCCCAGGCTGTCGCCGGTGACGAGGGCCAGACAGCTGTTGCGTTTGGCGATGCGGACGGCCGTTTTCAGCATGAAGCGGCGGAAGAGGACCATGTCGTACTTGTCCTCGATGACGCCGATCGAGCGCATCTCGTAGGGCACGACCGGCACCAGGTGCAGCCGCAGGGGCGCGGGCGCGTAGCGGGCCAGCAGGCCCACGAGCTGCTTGATCTTGGCCACGTCGGCCTCGTCGACGTTGCGGCCCGAGTAGAAATGAACGAACTCGGGGCGGCTGCCGCGGCGCATCATCAGCCAGGCGGCCACCGGCGAGTCGATGCCCCCGGACAGCAGCACCAGCGTGCGCCCGCTCGAGGCGAAGGGCAGGCCGCCGTAGGCGGGCAGCTTGGCGGCGAAGACGAGCACGTTCTCCTTCAGCACCAGCACGTTCACCGTCAGGTCGGGATGGCTCATGCGCCCGGGCAGGTCGATCGCGGCCCCCACGGCGTATCCCACGAGGCTGCTGATGCGGGGCGAGCCGAGGGCGAAGGTGCGATCGCTGCGGCGGGTCTCGACCTTGAAGTTGCGGGCTTCGCCCCGGTGCTCGAGGGCCAGGGCCGCCGCCACTTCGGCCACCCGGGTCAGGCGCGGCTCGACCCCGGCGGCGAGATCGGCGGCCAGCTCGGGATCGACCTCGCCGCGGGGCACGGCCACCACCGGCGAGATCCACTGCAGCCCGAACACGCGCTTGAGGATGGCGGCCACCGCCTCGGCCCGGGCCGGATCGTCCAGGTGCACCAGCAGCCGGCTCTCCACGTGCTCGATGCGCGCCACCGGCTCGTCCGCGAGCATGCGCTGCATGTTGTTGATGAGCTTGCGCAGGAAGAGGCTGCGGTTGCGCCCCTTCAGGGCGATCTCGGCGTAGGTGCAGGCGATGATGGGGGTGGCCAGGGCCATAGGGCGCAACTCCGGGCACGGATCCCGTTCCGGCCCTTGATTCGGGCCGCGACCGGAGTATCCTGCAGCGATGAGGACAACGGCGGCGCCCGTCGCGCCGCCTGCACAGAATCTATCAGGACGGGACCGGGGCGCAAGCGGCAAGCGCCGCCCCGGGCGCCGCCGCGGGAGAGGACCCATGCTGCAGAAACAGGGCATCACGCTGGACACGTCACGCGCCGAGACCTTCCTCGCCGAGGGGGCCGTCGACGGCCTCGCCGCCGAGGTCGCGCGGGTGGCGGCCGAACTCGAGTCGGGCCGCGGGCCGGGCAGCGACTATCTCGGCTGGGTCGACCTGCCGGGCCGCATCGCGGCCGCCGACCTGGCCGCCTTCCGGGCCAGCGGCGAGAAGGCCCGCGACAGCGAGGTGTACGTGGTCGTGGGCATCGGCGGCTCGTACCTGGGCGCCCGCGCCGTGCTCGAGGCCCTTGGCGGCCGGGCCGCCGGTGCGCCGGAGATCGTCTTCGCCGGCACCGGCCTCTGCTCGGCCACCCTGCGCCGCGCCCTCGACCGCGTGCGCGACCGCGACTTCCGCGTGTGCGTCATCTCCAAGTCGGGCACCACCCTCGAGCCGGCGGTGGCCTTCCGCATCTTCCGCGCCGAGCTCGAGCACCGCTACGGAAGGACCGGCGCCGCGACCCGCATCACCGCCGTCACCGACCGCGCCCGCGGCGCCCTGCGCGGTCTCGCCGACGAGCAGGGCTACGAGACCTTCGTCATTCCCGACGACGTGGGCGGACGTTTCTCGGTGCTGACCCCGGTGGGCCTGGTGCCCCTGGCGGCGGCCGGCCTCGACATCGACGCGCTCGTGGCCGGCGCCGCGGCCATGTCCGCCGACTGCACCGGCGGCGGGCTGCGCGAGAATCCCGCCCACCTCTACGCCGCCGTCCGGCATCTGCTCTACGGCACCGGCTTCACCACCGAAGTGCTGAGCACCTTCCACGGCGACCTGCAGATGGTGCAGGAGTGGTGGAAGCAGCTCTTCGGCGAGAGCGAGGGCAAGGGGGGGCAGGGCATCTTCCCGGCCTCGACCGTCTTCACCACCGACCTGCACAGCCTCGGCCAGTACGTCCAGGATGGCCGCCGCGATCTGCAGGAGACCTTCCTCTGCGTGCGCCACGCCGTCGGCGATGTCTCCGTGCCCCACGATGCCGCCGACCTCGACGGCCTGAACGACCTGGCCGGACGCCCTCTCGACGAGATCAACTGGCACGCCTACGAAGGCACCCGCCAGGCCCATCTCGAGGGCGGCGTGCCCTGCACCAGTCTCGAACTCGACCGCCTCACGCCTCATGGCGTGGGGGCGCTGCTGTACATGTTCGAGAAGGCGGTCGGGGTGAGCGGACGACTCCTCGGGGTGAATCCGTTCGACCAGCCGGGTGTCGAAACCTACAAGAAGGAGATGTTCCGGCGCCTTGGCCGGGCCTGATCCCGCGCCCGTTCCGGGCCGCCCGGCCGCCCGGACCCTGGGGAAAAACCTAGTGATTTGTTAAGGTTTTCCTTAACTTCCGCAATCCCCAGCCGATTGATGGGAAAGCGTTTTCATTTACGGCCGGCCGGAGCGACCTCCGGTTGGCGCGGCAAGGAAGGCTTTTCCATGTTCTCTCGCTTGGGAATCGGTCCCCGCATCATGTCCGGCTTCATGACCATCGTGGCCCTCGCCATGGTGGTCGGCGGCGTCGGCTACCTCGGCATCCACACCGTTTCGCACAGTCTGTTCGTCGTGGCCGAGGAAGAGGCCCCGCTCGTCGACACCGCCATGGAAATGATGCTCAACATGATGGCGGCCGCCACCGCCATGGACGAGTACCAGCTCGCGACCGCCGCCGTCGCCACCACCGACGCCGACGCGCTCGCTTCGATCCGCGCGGAGTACGAAGCGCGCATCGCCGAGTTCGACGAGCTGGCCGAGGCCATCGTCGACGGCGCCGTGCGCGCGGACGGCACCCGCGTCATCGCCACCGACAACGCCGAGCTGGTGCGCCTGGTCGCCGAGACCGACGAGATCCACAACGGCCGCTTCCAGCCCGCGGCCCAGGCCCTGATGTCCACCGGCAGCGGCCTGTTGGCCAGTTCGGCCCGCCGCGACCAGGCGATGCTCGAACTGGAAGGCGTCGTCGACGAGGTGACGACCGACGCCCGCAACGTGGGGGCGGAGATCGCGCGCGAACTGGCGGCCCGCGCCGACGACGCGGCCATCGGCGACGAGGCCCTGGCGATCATCCGCGAGGAAGTGCCCCTGGCCGCCGCCGCCAATGCGCTCATCGTGGCCATGACCGAATCGCGCGTCGTGCTCGAGGAGTACGTCCAGATGACCGATCCGGCCGAGACGGCCCCGCTGCGCCGCGAGTTCGCGACCCTCGTGGGCGGGTTCGACGAGGCCGTGACGGCGATCCTCGCCGGCGGCGAACTGCGGGGGCGCACGGTCATCGCCACCGACAATCCCGCGGTCCGTCAGGCGGTCGAGGAGCTGGACGCCGACCACGCCGAGTTCCAACGCTACGCCGCGACCCTCATGGACCGCCACGACGAACTCGTCACCGGTGTCGCCGCCATGGCCAATGAGATGGAAGGCCTGGAGGCTGCGGCCGAGGCGACCATCGCCGCCCTGGCCCGGGTCGAAGCGGCCGCGTCCGGCGAGATGGACGCCGCCCGGGTTGCCGGCGATCGCGCGGCCAACCAGTCCCGCCGCTCCATGATCATCGCCCTGGCCGCCGCCCTCGCGGCCGGCGTGCTCATCGGCGCCTTCGTCACGCGCATGATCTCCCGTCCCCTGAACCGCGCCATCGTCGACCTCGGCAACGGTGCCGACCAGGTCACCGCCGCCTCCGGCCAGGTGGCCACCGCGAGCCAGGAGATGGCGCGGGGGGCGAGCTCCCAGGCCGGCAATCTCGAGGAGGCCTCGGCCGCCCTCGAAGAGATGGCGAGCATGACCCGCCGCAACTCCGAGGACACGCGCCGCTCCAGCGAGCTGGCGGCGACCGTGCTCAGCCAGGTGCAGGGCGGCAGCGAGGCCATGGCCCGCATGAGCGGCACCATCGACCAGATCAAGACGTCGTCCGACGACACGGCGCGCATCATCAAGACCATCGACGAGATCGCGTTCCAGACCAACCTGCTGGCGCTGAACGCGGCGGTCGAGGCGGCCCGCGCCGGCGACGCGGGCAAGGGCTTCGCTGTCGTGGCCGAGGAGGTGCGCAACCTGGCCCAGCGCAGTGCCGTGGCGGCCAAGGACACCTCGGCCCTCATCGAAGGCGCCCAGCGCCACGCCGCCGACGGCGTGCGCGAGTGCGAGAGCGTGGCCACCATCCTCGGCGAGGTGGTGACCGGCGTGACCGAGTTCGAAGCGATCATGGGCCAGGTCGCCGCAGCGGGCGCCCAGCAGAGCCAGGGCGTCGACGAGATCGCGGCAAGCATCGCCCAGATCGACGCCGTGACCCAGGGCGCGGCGGCCAGCAGCGAGGAAACCGCCTCGGCGAGCGAGGAGCTGTCGGCCCAGGCCAACGACTTCCGCGGCCTGGTGGCCGGGCTCGAGCGCGTCATCCGCGGCGCCGGGAAGGAGGCCCCGGCCGCCGGTCGAGCGGCACTCGTCGCCAACGGGTCCAGGGCGCAGTCCGCACCTCCGCCACCCCTCTACCGGCCGGCGGGGGCGCCGAATCCGACGGTGACCCCCCTGGATGAGATCGATACGGTGGACTATCTGCAGGATGAGGATCTGATCGAGGTCTGAAGCCGTTGGTCCGCCCGGAGATATGCCCTCCCCGCAATCCGGGGAGGGTTGTCGTTGCGCCGTGCCGCCGAGATTGTGTACGCTCCGGCTCAAGTGCCCGAATAGCCGTGGATTGCCCGATTCCGACCGGGATTCGCGATCTCAGACGCAAGTGCCCCCGGGGGAAGTGCTTGCCCGGATCCGTACACAATTTCGATGGCACAAGCGTTTCCTTTGCGACAATCTCAGTCGGGTTATATTTTTGACAGGTCGAGCAGACCCCGCCGGCCGACCCGCCGGCACCCTGGTCCGAACCGAGGAGACTTCCGTGAAGAAGACAGCCCTGACTCTCGTCATCGCCCTGGCCGGGCTCCTGATCCTCGCCGGCTGCGGCGAGAAGGCCACCACCACGACCCACGCCGACAGCCCGGCGGCGAGCGCGAACACCGGTCAGGCCGCCGCCGCCCCCGCCGCCAACGACGGCATGTGGCACGGCACCATCGCCGAGACCATGGACTCGGGCGGCTACACCTATGTGCTGCTCGACGAGGGCGGCAAGCAGAAGTGGATCGCCGGTCCCGTGACCAAGGTCGCCGTCGGCGACAAGGTCACCATTCCCCAGGGCATGATGATGGCCAACTTCCCCAGCAAGACCCTCGACCGCACCTTCGAGGAGATCTGGTTCGTGGGCGCGATCTACACCGAGGGCAGCGTCCCCGGCGGCATGCCGGCCATGGGCCAGATGCCCCAGGACGACACCCACGCCGGCATGGGCGGCATGGGTGGCATGGGCAGCGGCGGCGGCGCCAACAGCAACACCATCGTCGACGACGCCCACGTCGAAGGCGTGGCGAAAGCCGCCGGTGGCTACACCGTGCAGGAGATCTTCGCCCAGAAGGCTGCCCTGGCCGGCAAGCCGGTCAAGGTCCGCGGCCGCGTCGTCAAGTTCTCCGGCAACATCATGGGCACGAACTGGGTGCACATCCAGGACGGCAGCGAAGGCGACCTGACGGTCACCACCGACGCCGTGGTCGCCACGGGCGACGTGGTCCTGGTCGCGGGCAACCTGACGGTGAACAAGGATTTCGGAGCCGGATACCGCTACGATGCGATCATCGAGAAGGCTTCGGTGACGAAGGAATAGTCGCGGGGATCCCCCTCTCCACACGAAGAACCCGGAGCCCAGATGCTCCGGGTTCTTCGTATGTGGAGGGCAATCGGATGCAGGGGCGGCGAGTGGGGCGACGGGACGGAGTCGCCAGGACACGTGAGGGACTCTGCCGACGGTGAGGAGGTGAGATCGCCGTGCCCGTGTGGTAGAATCGCAGGTGCGCCACGACGGCAGACGATCAGGGAGACTCCGGTTGAATTCCGAGATCACCAGCTACAACGAGAACCTGGAACCGAACCAGCGGGACATCTGCGGTCTCCTGGCGGAGACCATCGGCAGGAACCTTCCCGGCGCGGAATCCCGGGTCTGGCACGGACACCCGGTCTGGTTCCTGGACGGCAACCCCATCGTCGGCTACAGCAGGCAGAAGCCCGGCATTCGGCTGATGTTCTGGAGTGGCGCGGACTTCGATGAACCCGGGCTGGATGTTCCGGGAGCGAAGTTCAGGGACGCTTCGTGTTTCTTCAACGAGTTGTCGGAGATCAGGAAGTCGGATCTGAAACGATGGCTGAAGAAGTCGCGTGAGATCCAGTGGGACTACAAGAACATCGTCAAGCGCCAAGGAAAGCTGGAGCGGCTGCTCTGACCTGAACCGCGGGTGCGGCGCGTTCTCCTCCGCAATGCAGAAGTCCCCGGCGCTTTCCGGCGCCGGGGACTTCGCGCTGAAGGGGAAAGCCCCGCTTCTACTTGTGCTCGGAGAGGTACTTCGCCACGCCTTCGGCGGTCGGAGTCATGGCGTCGTCGCCCTTCTTCCAGTTCGCCGGGCAGACCTCGCCGTGCTGCTCCAGGTGCTGCAGCGCGTCGACCAGGCGGATCATCTCGTCGATGTTCCGGCCCAGACCGAGGTTGTTGATGGTCGAGTGCTGGATGTTGCCGTCCTTGTCGATCAGGAAGGTGCCGCGCAGGGCCATGCCGCCGTCGAGCAGCACGCCGAAGTCCTGGCTGATGGTCTTCTGGAAGTCCGCGACCAGGGGGAACTGCACGTTGCCGATGCCGCCGTTCTCGACCGGGGTGTTCTTCCAGGCCCAGTGGCTGAAGTGGCTGTCGGTGCTGACGCCGATGACCTCGCAGTTGCGGCTCTTGAAGGCCTCCAGCTGCTTGTCGAAGGCGATGATCTCGGACGGGCACACGAAGGTGAAGTCCAGGGGGTAGAAGAACAGGACCACGTACTTGCCGCGGTAGTCCGAGAGCTTGAAGTCCTTCTTGAAGCTGTTGTCCGGCATCACGGCGGTGGCGGTGAAGTCGGGCGCCTCGGTCGAGACCAGCGGCACGGGAATGAAATCGAAGTCCATGTTGTCCATTGGGTTCCTTCTCCTTGGGAGGAAGGGGTCAGCAGGTTTGCGGGCCGCGGCCCGCTGCGGGAAAACGAAAACCAGGGTGCCGGGAGCCGGTGATCAGCGGCAGTCCGGGCACAGTCCGAAATACTCCAGCCGATGGGATTCGACCTTGAATCCCGCGAGCTCGGCCGGCTGGGCCGGCCTCTGGTCGGCCGGCAGTCCGTACACGTCGGCGATGTGGCCGCAAGCCGTGCAGCGGACGTGGTAGTGGTCGCCCAGATCGCCGTCGAAACGCGTCTCGCCGCCGGCGAACTCCAGCTTGCGGATGACGCCATCCTGATGCAGGACTTCGAGGTTGCGGTAGACTGTGCCGAGGCTCACGCGCGGCAGCCGTCGCCGGACACGATCATAGAGCTCGGCGGCCGTCGGATGCGTATGGGCCGCACAGAGTTCCTCGAGAATGACGCGGCGCTGCGGAGTGTTGCGGCGAAGCTTGGTGTCGGACATGGTTCCATCCTCGAGGCTGGCCGGGGGTGGTTCGGGCGGCGGTGGAGCTGGTTGCGGCCCCGGCGTCTTCTTGGCAGCAATTAAATAGGAACGATTCCGACTGTCAACCGACAGTTGGAATTTCGGCCGCACGAACCAACCTTCGGCGGCCGACAGGCGTCTCCTTGGCAGAACCCACATCGGACCCACGCCCCCAGGGATGAGATGAACGCAGGCGCCCTACACCCCCCGAACCCGGCCACGGACCCCTGCGACGGCGACGACCTCGCCTGGGCCGAAGCCGCCGCCGCCGGCGACCGCCGCGCCTTCGAGCGCATCTACCGGCGCCATGCGGCCCGCGTCTACGGCCTGAGCCTGCGCCTGACCCGCGACGAGGGGGAAGCGGAGCGGCTGACCCAGGACACGTTCGTCAAGGCCTGGTTCGCCCTGGCCGGCTTCCGGGGCCAGGGATCGCTCGGGGCCTGGCTGGCCCGGGTGGCCACGAACCTGTGGCGCGACCGCTACCGCTCGCGACAGCGCCGGGAGCAGCTGGTCAGCGACGCAGCGGTGCTCCGGGGCGACCGCGAGGGGCAGGAGCCCACGGCGGGTCTCTCGGGGCATGCGCGATCCCGGCCGGACGGCGTCGTGCCCCTGCTGACGGCCATGGATCTGGAGCGGTGCGTGGCGCGTCTGCCCGCGGGGGCGCGCCAGGTCTACGTGCTGCACGACATCGAGGAACTGAAGCATCGCGAGATCGCCGACCTGCTCGGTGTCGCGGTGGGGACGGTGAAGGCCCAGTTGCACCGGGCGCGCAGGCTGCTGCGCGTCATGCTCGAAGCCGACGAAGCGCCGGCGGAGGGAAAGAGAGGACGCTCATGAATCGCGATCAGCGGGAGACCCACGGCGAGGGCGCCGATCCACGCCTGGCGAAGCTGGCCGCCCGCCTGCGCGAAGAGGGCCAGGCGCCGCGCCGCGACCTGTGGCCAGGCATCGAGGCGTCCATCGCGGCGGGGGAGAGCCGCCGGCTCGACGCCGGGCGGCGGCGCCCCGACCCGGTGCGCTGGGCGGTGGCGGCAGCGGTGGCCCTGCTGGTGGTGGTCGGGGGGTGGCGCCTCGTGCACGAACCCGGGGCGCCCGGCATCGAGCCGGCGCCGACGGCCCGGCTGGCGGCCGTGACGGCGCCGGACCCCATGGTTGTCGACGACGGCGGCCTGCCCGCCATCGACGCGGCCCTCGACGAGGTGAACGCGGCGCTCCGGGACGATCCGGAGAACCGGAGCCTCACGAATCTCGCGGTGATGCTGCACCGCTCGCGGGGGCGCGTGCTGCGCCAGAGCGAGACCGTGCACATCACCGGCAGCTGACGAACCGAGCTTGATGTTGGCACAACGGGCCCGCGGGCCCAACACCGGGAGGATGCAGATGAAACGGATGACAGGAGCCCTGGCCGCGTTGGCCGTGCTGATGCTCGCGGCGGTGCCCGGCCTGGCCGAGGAGAAGCGCCAGGTCGAAGGGCGGGTCGACGCCCGCTCCGACGGGATCGTCACCGTCGAGAACATCGCGGGGCGCATCGAGATCGTCGGCTGGGACAAGGACGAGGTGGCCTACGAGGGCCACGTCACCGGCGACGTCCAGGAGGTCGTGCTCGAGGGTGGCCGCAAGACGACCCTCAAGGTGCGCTACCCCCGCAAGGCGAAACACATCGAGGGCGGCGCCTGGCTGGTGGTGCACGTGCCCCGGGCGAGCCGGCTCGCCGTCGAGTGCATCAGCGCCGACATCGAGGTGCGCGACCTCACGGGCGTCGTCGAGGCCGAGGCCATCAGCGGCGACGTCACCGTGAAGGCCGACTGCGAGGAGGTCGAGGCCGAGTCGATCAGCGGCGACGTCGACGTGACCACGCAGGCGCGCGAGGTCTCGGTCGGCAGCATCAGCGGCGGGGTCAAGGCCGCCGGCGGCACGGCCGAGATCGAGGCCGAGACCGTGAGCGGCTCCATCGAGCTCTCCTTCGACCGGTTCCTGAACCTCGACGTCGAATCGGTCTCGGGCGACGCCGACGTGAGCGGCGACCTGGACGACAATGGCGAGTTCGACTTCGAACTGCACAGCGGCACCCTCACCCTGGCCGTACCCGGCGACGTGAGCGCCGAGTTCCGTGTCGAGACCTTCTCGGGCGGCATCGACAACGGCTTCGGCCAGAAGTCGCGCAAGACGAGCAAGTACACGCCGGGCCGCGAGCTCGAATTCACCAACAACGGAGGTTCGGCGCGGGTGCGCATCGACACCTTCAGCGGCGACGTGATCATCAGGAAGCGCTGATCCCCGCCACCGCGACGCAAAAAAGCCCCGGGCCTGAGCCCGGGGCTTTTTCCGTTCCGGCCGCAGCCGGATCAGATCCGATCTACCACTTGTAGTTCACACCGAACGAGAAGCCGTAGGGGTTCTCGAAGCTGGTGGTGTCGGCGTTGTACCAGCCACTGTACGACTTGCCGGTGGCGAAGCCGTTGGTGGAGTTCAGCGACCAGTTGGCGGCCATGTCGCCGTAGCTCATCGCCGCGTACTGGACGTAGACCTGCAGGGCCTTGCTGAAGTTGCGGTCGATACCGACGGTCAGCAGGCTGAAGTCGTCGTCGTCGACATCGCCGTTCGGGTCGGCCATGTAGTAGCCGGCCTTGATGTCGTAGTCCTCGTTGGCGTGGAACAGACCCTCGAAACCGATGGTCGAAGCCGTCTGGTCGACGAAGACCGGGTTCGCGGGATCGGTGAAGTCGTCGTAGTACTGGCCGCCGACGCTCAGGTAGGAGGCGGCCAGGGCGAACTTCTCCGCCATGTACTTGCCGGCGAAACGGAAGACCATGGGGGCGTCGCCGAAGTTGCCGTCGACGTCCATGTCACCGTAGGCCTCGCTGAACATGATGGTCGAAGCACCGACGAAGAAATCGTCGGTCGCGTAGGCGGCCATACCGCTGAAGACGGTCTCGGCATGGAACTCGGCGTCGGCCGCGGCGGTCGGGCTGAGCTTGGTGCCGTCCTGATCGAACTGGTAGGCCAGGAACAGGCTGAAGCCGTCCCAGTTGGGGGAGACCCAGGCCAGGATGTCGTCTTCACGGGTGTCCGTGCCGAAGGTCATCGACCGGTTGTCGCCAACGGTGTCGAAGAAGAAGGTCGTCTTGCGGCCCAGGGTCTTGTGCGGGGTGTCGTGACGACCCATCCGCACCTCACCCAGCTTGGCGTTCTTGAAGCCGACGAAGGTGTTGCGCAGGTTGGTCGAGAGATCACCCTGGGCAACGTTCACGGCCTGCTCGATCTGCCAGACGAACTTCCACTCGTCGTTGATGGGCGCCCAGCCCTTGAAGCCGTAGCGCGAGGTGTTGCTGGTCAGGCCCAGCTGGCTGTTCTCGCCATTGCTCATCATGTTGATCGACGAGTGAACCTTGCCGTAGAACGACCAGTTCATGTCGCCGGCCGAAGCAGCGCCGGCAGTCAGAACGACCGCCAGGATCACCAGCATGGTGAACTTCTTCGAGTTAAACAATTTGGACCTCCTTGAAATCCACTGGGGTTTTTCCCGCGGCCGGAGCCTTGGGAATCGATCGCTTCCGCCATCCGCAGTACTCCGCAGGACAAGCCTGCGACTGCGCTGCGGCCCGAAAGCGTCGAAATCGCCCGATCGGACACCATGCCCGCCAGGCAATGCTTGGGCCACCCCGTGTGGTGGCAACTCATTCCGTGATCAAGCCGCGTGGTGCCACGTTCCTCGATGCAAATCCTGACCCAACCACGCAGAGAAACCCACTGAGCCCCCGGTCCGAAGACCGGCCGGCATCAGGGTTTTCCCAAGAAGTCAGTAAGCGTCCGCATTTGCCTCTCACCGGATTTTCACCGGATCGATCGAGGTCATGCCACAGCACGACCTGTGCCTGATCGCATTTTCCGCAGAAACTTCAAAAGCTGTCAACAAGTAATTTGACAGTCGGAAATCGAAGCCCGCGTGCGGCGATCCGCCAACGCATGGGAAAAGATTAGCGGGAACCGTGAACGGAGCAACAATTATTTTGCCTGTTTTCGACCGCGTGGAACCGGGGTTGCGCGGAGCCGTAGTGACCTGCAAAATCAAGCAGTCCAGTATTCGGCCACTCCTGCCCAAGGATCGACCCATGACGAGAATCGCCGCCGTTTTCTGCACCCTGCTGCTGGCGCCCCTGGCCGCCGGCGCCGAATGGCCCGCCACGCCGTTCGAGAGATCGGAGGGACGCGAGACCCCGCGCTACGCCGAGACGGTCGCCTGGCTCGACGAACTGGCGGCGCGCAGCCCGCTGCTCGCGTCGACGACGTTCGGCACCAGCCCCGAGGGCCGCGCGCTGCCGGTGGTCGTGGCCGATCGCGCCGGCCGCTTCGCCCCCGCCGACCACGCCGACCGCACCGACCACGTGGTGGTGATGGTCCAGGCCTGCATCCATGCGGGGGAGTCGTGCGGCAAGGACGCGGGCATGATCCTGCTGCGCGACCTCGCCGCCGGCGCACCCGGCGTGGCCGGCCTGCTCGACCACGCGACCATCGTCTTCATCCCCATCTTCAACGTCGATGGCCACGAGCGCTTCGGGCCCCACAACCGGATCAACCAGAACGGCCCCGCCGAGATGGGCTGGCGCGTGACG
>JAGRNP010000048.1:22404-27302 GCA_020440705.1 bacterium
GAGCTGACGGCCTGGACCGCGGCCTACCGCGACGGTGTCGACGCCGCCATGGCCGCCGACGGCTATCCCATGTCGCCCTACGTCAGCTTCCGGATGTGGCACGACCCGACCAGCGGCCTGAAGGGCGGGGCCGCCACGCCGCGCTTCAGCCAGGGCTACACGGCGATCCAGAACCGCCCCGGCCTGCTCGTCGAGACCCACATGCTCAAGCCCTACGCCGTGCGGGTCGAGAGCGCGTTGCGTCTCGTGATCCACACCCTGCGCTGGTGCGGCGAGCGCGCCCCTGAGCTGCGCCGCCTGGTCGGGGCCGCCGACGCCCGCGCCGCCTCGGCGGCGTTCCGCGCCGAGCCGTTCCCGCTCTCCTTCCGCAGCGACGGCGACTCCACCCTGATCGACTTCCTGGGCGTCGAGATGGAGGAAGTGCCCAGCGACGTCACCGGCGGCACGTATTTCCGCTACTCGGACCGCCCCGCAACCTGGCGCATCCCGTATTTCGATTCCCTCGAGCCGGCCACCGTCGCCGCCCTGCCCGCCGCCTACCTGGTGCCCCCGGCCTGGACCGAGGCCCTCGACCGCCTCGCGGCCCACGGCATCGCCTTCACCCGCCTGACCGAGCCCCGCGAGGTCGCGGTCCGCTCCTGGCGCCTGACGAACCCCGCCTGGGGCCAGGCCCCCTACGAGGGCCACCACACGGTCACCTTCACCGCCGAACCCGAGACCGGCGTCCGCACCTTTCCCGCCGGCACCGCCGTGGTGGGCCTCGACCAGCGCGCCGCCCGGGTCATCGCCCATCTCCTCGAGCCCAAGGCCCCCGACAGCCTCGTCCAGTGGGGCTACTTCGACCCCATCTTCGAGCGCGTCGAATACGTCGAAAGCTACGTCATCGAGCAGATGATCCCCCAACTGCTGGCCGACAACCCCGAGTGGGAAGCCGAACTGAACGCCGCCAAGGCCGCCAACCCCGACTTCGCCGCCGACCCCTGGGCCATCCGCTACTGGTTCTACGCAAGAACCCCCTACTACGACGACCGCGTCGGCCTCTACCCCATCGCCTCTATCGACGACGAATCGATCTACCGCGACCTCATCAATAAGTCCCGTTGACGCTGCAGGCCCCGCTCCGTCCCTCCACACGAAGAAGTCCCGGGTGTTCCGCGCGCAGCGCGGCCTCCCGGGACTTCTTCGTGTGGAGGGACGGAGCGAGACCTACTGCGTCAACCGCCGGTACTTGATGCGGTGGGGTTGATCGGCCTCTTCCCCGAAGCGCTCCTTGCGGTTGGCTTCGTACTCGGTGTAGTTGCCTTCGTACCAGAAGACCTCGGAGTTGCCCTCGAAGGCCAGGATGTGGGTGCAGATGCGGTCGAGGAACCAGCGATCGTGGCTGACGACGACGAGGCAGCCGCCGAATTCCACGAGCGCGTCTTCCAGGGCGCGCAGGGTGTCCACGTCCAGGTCGTTGGTGGGCTCGTCGAGCAGGATCAGGTTGGCGCCGCTCTTGAGCAGCCGGGCCAGGTGCACGCGGTTGCGCTCGCCGCCCGAGAGGGTGCCGACCTTCCGCTGCTGCTCGTGGCCCTTGAAGTTGAAGCCCGAGCAGTAGGCGCGGCTGTTCACCGTCACGCCGCCCAGGTCGAGCTCCTCGGCGCCCTCGGAGATGTTCTCCCACACGGTCTTCTCGGCATCCAGGTCGTCGCGGCCCTGGTCGACGTAGGCCATGTGCACGGTCTCGCCCACGGTCAGGGTGCCGCCGTCGGCCTGCTCCTTGCCCGTGATGAGGTTCATGAGGGTCGTCTTGCCGGCGCCGTTGGGGCCGATGACGCCCACGATGCCGCCGCGGGGCAGGTCGAAGTTCATGTTGTCGAAGAGCAGCTTGTCGCCGTAGGCCTTCTGCACGCCCTCGGCCTTGACCACGATGTTGCCCAGCCGTTCGCCCGCCGGGATGCGGATCTGGGCCGTGCGCTGCTGCATCTGGCGGTCCTGGCTGACGAGGTCCTCGTAGGCCGAGACGCGGGCCTTGGACTTCTTCTGGCGCGCCTTCTGGGAGGCGTTGACCCACTCGAGCTCGCGCTGCAGCACCTTGACGCGCTTGCTGTCGGCCTTCTCCTGCTCGATGAGCTTCTTCTGCTTCTGGTCGAGCCAGCTGGAGTAGTTGCCCTCCCAGGGAATCCCCTTGCCGTTCTCCAGCTCGAGGATCCAGCCGGTGACGTTGTCCAGGAAGTAGCGGTCGTGGGTCACCAGCACGACGGTGCCGTGGTACTCGCGCAGGTGCCGCTCGAGCCAGGCCACCGACTCGGCGTCGAGGTGGTTGGTGGGCTCGTCGAGCAGCAGCAGGTCGGGCTTCTGCAGCAGCAGGCGGCACAGGGCCACCCGGCGCTTCTCGCCGCCAGAGAGCACCTTCACGTCGGCGTCGCCGGGGGGACAGCGCAGGGCGTCCATGGCGATCTCGAGGTGCCGGTCCAGGTCCCAGGCGTCGGCGGCGTCGATCTCGTCCTGCAGCTTGCCCATCTCCTCCATGAGCTTGGCCATCTGGTCGTCGTCCATGGGCTCGCACATGGCCATGGAGATCTCGTTGAAGCGGTCGACCTTGGCCTTCAGGTGGCCGACGGCCTCCTCGACGTTGCCCTTGACGTCCTTGGCGGGGTCGAGCTCGGGCTCCTGGGGCAGGTAGCCCACCGTCTTGGAGGGATCCAGGCGCGCCTCGCCCATGATGTCGTCGTCGATGCCGGCCATGATCTTCAGCAGGGTCGACTTGCCGGCGCCGTTGAGGCCGATGACGCCGATCTTGGCCCCGTGGAAGAAGCTGAGCCAGATGCCGTCGAGGATCTTGCGTCCGGGCGGGACGACCTTCTGCAGGTTCTGCATCGTGTAGATATAGTTCTCGGCCATGAGCGCGCGGGGACCTTTCGTCGGAGGGGAATCGGAGGTTCCTGAAGGGGAGTTTCCCGGATATAGTCATGCGGAGGCGGGCATTCGGCAACCCGAATCGTCGGGAATATCGGGCCCGGGGGCCGGGTACGCACGGCAGCGTCCCCCGACAGGGACCCTAGCAGGGAGACGAGCATGGCGGGAGCGGGAAAGAAGTGGGCCATCGGCTGCGGCATCGGCTGCGGCCTCGTGCTGATCATCCTCGGCGGCGTGGGCACCTGCAGCTACTTCGCCTTCAAGGACATCAAGACCGACGCCGAGGGCCTCGACGCCGGCCGCGAGCAGCTGCGGGCCGAGTTCGGCGCCGCGGAGGACTACACCCCCAATGCCGACGGCACCGTCGACGCCGCCCGTCTGGAGACCTTCCTGGCCGTGCGCGAGGCGATCGAGCCCGCACGACGGGAGATGTCGGACATGCTCTCGACCCTCGACGGCGACGCCGGGATCGCATCCAAGTTCAAGGCCGGCATGAAGATGGTCTCGTCCGTGATGGGCTTCGTGGGCGAGCGCAACCGCGTGCTGCTCGAGCAGGGCATGGGCGTCGGCGAGTACCGGTACCTGTACACCGTGGCCTACTTCGGCATGCTGGGGAAGGATCCGGCCGACGGGCCCTCGTTCGTCCTGGCCGGCGACGGCGACCACGAGGACGACGGCGGCGTGCGCATGACCTGGAACAACGACGACGAGGACGAGGTCCGTGACGGGCGCGCCCGCTTCGTGCGGCGCGAGGTCCACCGGCTGCAGACCGCCATCCTCGAGAACCAGCTCGCGGCCCTGGAGAGCACGGTCCCCGCGGCCGGCGACCCGTGGACGGCGACGCTGCAGGCCGAGGTCGCGGCCATGCGCGCCGAGAGTCTGCGGTTCGCCTGGGAGGAGGGCCTGCCCGACCCGCTGCGGGCGTCGCTCGAGCCCTTCCGCGACCGCCTCGAAGCGGGGTACGACCCCATGACGAGCCTCGTCGAACTGGGCTTCGGCCACGACGACTAGCCGGCGCCGCGCTCAGGCGCGGGGATCCTCGCACCAGAACGTGCGCACGTGATGCGGCCGCCCCGCCAGGACCGGGAAGTCCAGGGGCGGCCGCAGGTCCGTCACCCGTCCGAAGACGGCCTGCAGCTGCCGGCGGTAGCGGGCGTGGTCGCCCGTGCGGTGGTTGTTGGCGAAGACCGCGACGCCGTCCGGGCCCAGCAGCTCCGCGCCCGCCCGGGCCAGTCCGGCCCACTCCTTCTCCACGGCGAAGCGGCCCTCCTTTCCCGACGCGAAGACCGGCGGATCGCACACGAGAAGGTCGAGGGGTTGCCACGCGTCCGGATCCTCCTCGCGTCGGCGCTGCTGCCGGGCCAGCCAGCGGCGGGCGTCCTCCTGGATGAACTTGCCGCGCCCGGCGTCGGCCAGGCCGTTGCCGGCGAAGTTCGCCTTGCCCGTCTCCAGGCAGGAGCGGGCCGTGTCGACCGAGAACGCCACCTCGGCGCCCGCCGCCACCGCGGCGACGCTGAACGAGCACGTGAAGGCGAAGAGATTCCCCACGCGGCGGCCGGCGGCGATCCGCGCCACCCGGCGGCGCGTGTCGCGCTGGTCGGGGAAGAGGCCCGTGTGCTGGGTCGAACGCAGGTTGATCGCGTAGGTGAGGCCGTGCTCGGTGACGGCGAAGGTCTCCGGCACGTCGCCCCGCACCGCGACCTCCTCCTTCAGGCCCCGCTGGTGCGGATTGCGGCGATGCACCCGCACCACGCCGCCCACGAGCCCGAGGCGGGCGACCAGCTCGTCGAGCACCGCCGCGAGGGGCGCCGGGTCGGCCTCCTCGTCGAACCAGACGGCGTTGTAGCGGGTCCCGTAGATGTCGATCGCCGCCGGCAGCCCCGGGATCTCGTCCCGGTGGACCGCGCGCCACGCGTCGCCCACGGCGCGCGGCCAGGCGCCGCGCCGGTCGAGGCAGGCGGCCAGGGCCGGATCGCCATCGCCGTCGAGGACGGCCGTGA
>JAGRNP010000049.1 GCA_020440705.1 bacterium
GGCCGCCGCGGGCGGCGTCGGGCACGTCGGAGGGGCCGAGGGCGGCCACGGCGTCGTCGAGGGCCGCGGTCATGGCGGCCTCGTCCCAGGATCCGCGCCAGGTGATGATCCCGTCGCCGTCGATGATGAAGAAGTAGTCGTAGCTGCAGTTGTAGTCGGTCAGGATGCCGGCCTGGTTGCCGTACATCAGCACCGGGAACTCCACCTTCGTGCCGGTGACGAAGATGGTCACCTGGGCTTCGTTCCCGTCCCACACGTCGATCGCCAGGGCCTGGACGTCGCTGCCGTAGGAATTGGCGAGGGCCTCCGCACCGGGGGCCAGACTCATGCAGAACGGTCAGGAGTAGCCGATGATGAACAGCAGCACCACCTGGCCCTGGTAGTCGGACAGCGAGGCGGTGCCGCCCCCGTACCGCTGCAGGGTGAAGCCGGGCGCGGGGGTGCCGACGTCTCCGGAGGCGGCCAGGGCGCCGGCGGGCGCCAGCAGCAGCGCCGCCAGGGCCAGGCCGTGGAGCGGGCGCCGGACTCTCGTTCGCATGTTCATCGGTTCTCCCTCCGGAACGGGTGGTTCGCACGCGCCGCCGGCCCGCGCCGGCGGTCTTCTGTTCCAGCCTAGGACCGTTGGGCCGGTCCCGCCAGAGGGGCGCCGGGAGCCGCCTCGCGTCCGACGCTCCGCGCCCCGCCCCGATTCTTCGCGCCCGATTGACGGTTCCCGCCGCCAGTCGGTATGCTGAGGCCCCGCGCGCGGACGCCGGGGACCGGGAGGGAGCCGCATGCCCGACAACGCCATCACCCTGCTGCTCGGCGACATCCGGGCCGGCGACACGTCGGCGGTCGATCGCCTGCTGCCGCTCGTCTACGAGGAGCTGCGCCGCCTGGCGCAGGCGCGGCTGGCGTCCGAGCGGGCCGACCACACCCTGCAGGCCACCGCCCTGGTGCACGAGGCGTACCTGCGCCTCGTCGACCAGCGCGCGGCCGGCTGGCAGGACCGCGCCCACTTCATGGCCCTGGCCGCCACCGCCATCCGGCGGGTGCTCGTCGACCACGCCCGCCGCCGGCTGGCGGCCAAGCGGGGCGGAGGCGGCGAGCGGCTCTCCCTGACCGTCGCCGAACTGGCCGACGCGCCCGGCGCCGACCTCGACCTGATCGACCTCGACGCGGCCCTGGCCGAGCTCGGCGCCGCCAAGCCGGACCATGCCCAGGTGATCGAGATGCGCTTCTTCGGGGGAATGACCGCGGCCGAGGCGGCCGAGGTGCTGGGGGTGACCGAGCGCACGGTCGAGCGGCGTTGGCGCTTCGCCAGGGCCTGGCTCTACCGCCGGCTCGAGTCGGACGGCTCGCCCGACCCGGCATAGAACGCGGCCAGGCGCCGGTCGGCGCGCCGGCTGGCCTCGTGGTCGGGCCCGAAGGCGTCGTGCAGGGCGTCGCGGCTGGCGCGGAGCACCACCTCGGCTTCGTCGCGGGCGCCGCGGGCCGCGAGGCACACCCCCCGCATGTTCTCCACCATGGCCACCCGCCAGTGGTCCGGCCCGAAGGTGGCCCGCCGGATGGCGAGGCACTCGTCAGCCACCGCTTCGGCCGCCGCGTAGTTCCCGCGCTCGAGCTCGTTGGCGACGACCCCGCCCAGCACGATCCCCACCCAGACGTGGTCCGCGCCGAGGGCCGCCCGGTAGATCCGCACGGCCTCGTCGTAGTACGGCGCCGCCTCGTCGGGGCGGCCGCTCTTGCGCAGCATGCCGGCGAAGTTGTTGGCCGTGGTGCCGACGTCGCGGTGGTCCGGCCCGAGGCTCGCCCGCAGGGCCTCGTAGGCCTCACGGTAGAGGGTCTCGGCCTCGTCCCAGCGTTCCTGCTGCTCGAGGATGCTCGCGAGCTGGTCCTTGGCGTTGGCGACCGAGGGGTGGTCGGCCGGCAGCACGGCCAAGTAGCCCGCCAGGGCCCGGCGCCCGAAATCCTCGGCCCGCTCCGCGTCGCCCCGGTAGCGGTGCAGGGTCGACAGGGCGAGCAGGAACGTCGGCGGCTGCAGCACGCCGCTGCCCGGGGTGGCCGGGCACAGGGCGAGCGCGGCGGTGAGCAGCGACTCGGCCTCGGTATAGGCCTGGTGGTTGTACATGAGGTACGAGCCGAGGCCGCCCACGATCTCCGGCCGCTGCGGCAGGTCGATCCGGTCGGTGACGGCGGCGGCGGCCCGGCGCAACAGGGGCTCGGCCTCGTCTTGGCGGTTCTGGGCTTCGAGCGCGTGGCCGAGCCGGAAGTCGAGCACGGCCGGATCGGGCGCGTCGCCGGCCAGGTCGCGGGCCTCGCGCAGGCGCGCCTCCGCCTCGGCGTAGCGGCCGGCATCGTGGAGCGTGAGCCCGAGATCGGCCAGCACCCGGCGGCGATCGGCGGGCGCGGATCGCAGGGCGAGGGCCCGCTCGAGGTGGGCGACCGCCGGGTCGTAGTCGGCGATCACGTTGTAGCTGCGCCCGATGGTCTCGTGCAGGTCGGCGCGCGCCGCCGCCGCCAGCACGGTGCCGTCGGCCAGGGACGTCGCGGCTTCGTCGAGCAGGCCGCGCAGCAGCGCCGTGTCCTGGCCGCGGGCGACGTCCGGGTCCAGCGACCCGAGCATGGTCTGCAGGAAGCCGCCGATCTGGGCGGCGGCGCGCTGCTCCTGGTCGGCCCGGCGCGTCTGCACGAAACCGACCGTGCCGGCCGCCGCCACCAGCACCAGCGCCGCGGCGCCGACACCGACGGCGGCCCGGTGCCGCTGCGCGAACTTGCCCAGCCGGTAGCGCCAGGAGTCGGGCCGGGCGCGCACCGGCAGGCCGGCGAGATGACGACGCACGTCTTCGGCCAGGGCGTCGACCGAGGCGTACCGGCGTTCGGGCTCCTTGCGCAGGGTCTTCAGCACGATGGCGTCGAGATCGGCGTCCAGGCCGGCCAGGGCGCGGCGGTCCGGCACGGCGGCCGCCCCGGCCCGGCCGCGCCCGGTGGTGCTCGGCGGGATCGGCCGGTGTTCGCGCACCAGCCGCTCGAGCTCCACCAGGGAACCGTCGGTGCCGGGGTACGGGGAACGGCCGGTCAGCAGTTCGTAGAGGATCACGCCGAGGGAGTAGATGTCGGCCGCCGTGGTCACGGGGCGGCCGGCGACCTGCTCGGGGCTGGCATAGCGGGGCGAATGCAGGCGCGCGCCGGTCATGGTCTGCAGGCCGGCCCCGTCGTCGGCGTCGAGGACCTTGGCGATGCCGAAGTCGAGCAGCTTCACCACCCCGTCGGCCGTGACCAGCACGTTGCCGGGCTTCAGGTCGCGATGCACCACCAGGTGCCGGTGGGCGTGGGCGACCGCGGCGCACACGTCCAGGAAGAGACGCAGCCGCGCCGCGACGTCGAGGCCGTGGTGGTCGCAGTACAGGTCGATGGGCCGGCCGTCCACGTGCTCCATGACGAGGAAGGGCCGGCCGTCGTCGGTGCGGCCGCCGTCGACGAGGCGGGCGATGTGGGGGTGCTCGAGGCCGGCGAGCAGCTGCCGCTCGCGGGCGAAGCGGGCGAGGATCTCGTCGGTGTCCAGGCCCGGTCGCACGAGCTTGACCGCCACCTGCTGGGCGAATCCGCCCCGGGTCCGCTCGGCCAGGTGCACCGTGCCCATGCCGCCGGCGCCCAGTTCGCGCAGCAGCCGCCAGGCGCCCACCTGGTCGCCGGCTGCCGGCGCCGGCCCTGCCCTGGCGGCCAGGGCGGCGGCCAGGTCGCCCAGGTCGGCCTCGCCGGCGAGGAAGCCGTCCGCGGCCCGGTTGTCGGCCGCCAGCAGGGCTTCGACCTCGGCGCGCAGGGCGTCGTCGCCGGCGCAGGCCGCGTCGAGGTAGGCGGCGCGGGCGGACGCCGGCAGGTCGACCGCATGGTCGAAGACGTCTTCGGCGGAAGGGCGTCCGGGGGTGGTCATGGGGCGGTTCGCATTTTCCTGGTTCGCCGCGACCGGTGCGCGGGCGGTCCGCGCCCGGTCCGGCGGCAAGTGGATGTTCCTGCTGGCCATACCCATCGTACCGGCTTCCGGTCCCGCTGCCAAGCCGCGGGCGCCGGCGCGCGACGAGGGGCTGGTTTCGGCCCTCGAATTCGGATATGGTCGCTCCCGATGGATGCGGTCGAGACCCCTTCCCCGGAGCCGCCATGGAGCCACGTCGCCGATGCCCCCGTTCCCTGCTCGCCGTCCTGCTCGCCGCGGCGGCGGCGTGGTCGTCCGCGCCCGGGCCCGCTCGCGCCTCCGTGCACGACATCCACCTGCACACCGACAGCACGCCCGACTACGCCTCCCTCGAGGCCCTCGCGCAGACCATCACCAGCGCCTGGGACGATCCCGAGGACCAGGCCATCGCCATCTGGCGCTGGATCACCCGCAGCCGGCAGCAGCTCGATCCGAGTTTCGAGGACCGCGCCACGGTGCTCGATCCCATCCAGTACCTGCCGAGCTACCCGAACACCAATTGCGGTCCCTCGTCGACCTACCTGACCACCATCGCCGCCGCCCTGGGCCCGCCGTGGCGCCACCGCTTCGTCGAGCTCATCGACCACACCGTCGCCGAGCTCTCGTGGGACGACGGCGCGACCTGGCACATGTTCGACACCTCGATGATCGTCTATGCCCGCAACCACGACGGCACCATCGCCTCGGCCGAGCAGATCGCCTCGGCGCAGAGCTGCGCCCTGTCCGCCTTCTGGGGCGATCCCGACGCGGAGCCCGGCCATCTCTACGTCTACCACGTGACGCCGGAGTCCATGACCAACCCGTCGGCGCCGGGGCAGCAGGGCGACCTCGGCTACCCGAGCGGCTACCGCCCCGCGGCCGACAACCCGGTCGCCTACGCGCGCACCCTCCGCAACGGCTCCGACTCGTACCTGCACGGCCTGGACATCCAGGAGGACTTCGTCCACACCCGGCCCGGCTGGACCAACCGCCTGCACCTGCGGCCCGGCCACGTGTACACGCGCTACTGGGACGCCCTCGGCACCGGGGCCGAGTACGCCCGCCTCGACTTCCGCGATCTCGATCCGGTGAACGGCGACTACGGCACCAACACCATCCGCGGCAACGGCCGGTGGGAGATCGCGCCGTCCTTCGCCGCCGCCGCGGTGGCCGGGGGCTGGCACGAGCTCGCCAACATCGTGCACGTCGCGGACGACGTCGGCGGGGGGCCGACCCTGCGGCCGGCCACCAGCGCACCGGCGGCGCTCGTGGTCAAGGTCGACGCCGCGAACGTGCTCACCTCCGCCGCGGTGACCTGGGCCGGGACGCGGGGTGCGGGCGACCAGGTGCGTCTCGAGGTCTCGCGCGATGCGGGCTGCACCTGGACCACCGTGGCGACCCCCGGCGCCGGCGCCTTCGCCGGCACCGTGACCCTCGGCGCGAACCTGATCGGCGGGGCCCACGCGATCCTCGTGCGGGTCGCCCTGGTGCCCGACGCTTCGCGCGCCGACTGCGGTCTGGACGAACTGCGCCTCGCGGCCGTCACCGAGGTCAACGCCCTGGCCCTGCCGCGGCTGCAGCGCGGGCCGAACCGCGCCCGCTTCAGCGCGGGCCCGGCGCGGGAGACGCTCACCCTGCGCCCGTCGCCGCACGCGCCCTCGGACCACACCTGGTCGCAGTCGGTCGTCGACGCGTCGGGCCTGTTCTCGCGCGACGACCCCGTGGGCTACTCGTCGGCGATCCTCGTGCCCGCCGCCGCCGGCGTGCCGGGGCACGCCACCTGGCGTTTCGACACGCCGTCCGACATCACCGGGGCGAACTTCGGGGGCACCTTCCTGACCCGCTTCGCCACGCCCGACGACCGCGTCGAGCTGGCCTACTCCTGGGACGGGACGAACTTCACCACCGCGGGGGTCTTCGACGCCGCCACGGCGCCGACCTGGAACGCGACCCTCTTCGCCGGCACCGGCACGCCGCCGGCGGGCCAGCGCTCGGTCTGGCTGCGCTATGTGGTGGCGAGTTCGGTGGCGCCGTCGACGTCGTCGACCGGGATCCAGGACGCCCTGCTCGAGGTGCACCACGCGGCGGCCGCTCCGGCCTTCGCGCCGGTGGAGGTCACCTGGTGCTGGACCGAACACCGCACCGGCGGCGACGTGACCCGCCGGCACACCCGCATCGTGGCGGGACCGGAGGAGACCTGGACCATCAACGTGGCCGGGTACCGCGATCCGACCATGGAGTGGATCCGGGTGAAGCTCGCCGACGAGACCTCGGTGGCCGGCTACGACGACGGCCAGAACGTCGGCGCCGGCGACGGCTACGACAAGATCGCCATCGCCGCCGACTGGCTCGACGACGTGGCCCTGGGGCGGCCCTACACCGTGTCGCGGCCGGCGTCGGGCGCGAACCCCGACGCGGGCGGCGCCGAGCTGACCGACGGCGTCGTCATCCCACCGACGCCGCTGGCCACCGCCGGCGCCGTGCAGGGCCAGGTCGCCCTCTGGGACGGCGACGCGCCGGTGACCGTCGACATCGACCTCGGCGGCGTGCGGACCGTGGCCGCCGTCCGGGTCACCACCCACCAGCCCAACGCCACCTGGGGCCACGCCGGCACCATCGCCGTGACGGCCCTCGGCGGGCCCGGCGGCGCCGCGACCCTCGGCACGATCCAGCACGACGACGTCTGGAGCCCGCCCGGACCGTTCCTCGACTGGGGCTACGGGCGCGGCGAGAACTTCACCGACCTGCCGGCCGGTGATCGCCTCGCCCATGGCTTCTGGCTCGTGCCGGACGCGCCGGTCACCGCCGACGCCGTCCGGCTCGATTTCGTGCCCCTTGCGGGCCACGGGCTGGGCATCAGCGAGATCCAGGTCTTCAGCGCCGTCACCGTCGGCCCCTGGCCCGACCGCGAGATCGATCTCGGCCTGACGGAGGTGGCGGCGGCCCCGGACGAGGGCGCCACCCGCGTGCCGCGGCGCCCCGCGCTGGCCATCGCGCCCAACCCGGCCAACCCGGGCACCCACGTCGGCTACACGCTGACCGCCGCGACGCACGTGCGCCTGCGCATCGTCGACCTGCGCGGGCGGGTCGTGCGCGAGCTCGTCGACGGGGTGCGTCCGGCCGGCGGGCACCGGGCCTTCTGGGACGGCCGCGACGGCCGCGGCCACGCCGTGGCGTCGGGCGTCTATCTGGCCGTGGGCGAGTGGGGCGGGCAGCAGGCGATCGGGCCGATCACCCTGGTCAAGTAGGGACGCGCGCGGAAAGGCGGTCAGCCCGCCTCGGTCCGCGCCAGCCGCACCACCGCGCGCCGCAGCCTGCGGTGGTTGTCGAAGAGGCGCACGAATCCGGCCTCGCGCCGCCCGCCCTTGGCCCGGATCACGTCGACGAGGGCCGCTTTCTCCGCCGCCGACCAGCGCTCCGCGCCTTTCAGCGTCAGCACGAGCGGGCTCCACCGCCGCCAGGCCAGCTGCTCGCCCGCCGACCAGCCGCGCCGCGCAGACACCCCGAGCAGCGCGGCGGCCTCGCGGGCGCAGGTCGCTTCGGCTTCGGCGCGTTCGGCGCCGAAGCGCCGGGCCAGTCCGTCGGTGACCCGCAGCCCCACGGTCGCCAGGGGCAGGGCGCCGATCACGTCGTCCCGGGGCGTCTTCAGGTCGAGGTAGACGTTGGCCTGGGCCATCTCCGCCAGCACCGGCAGCCGCGTGCGGTGCCGCGGATCCCGCTTCATCCGGCGCAACTCCTGTCGCATCCGCGCCAGCACTTCCGGGTCGCGTGCCCGGAAGCCCAGTTTCTGGTAGAACCACCAGGCGCCCGAGGCGAGACCCTCCTCGTTGCCGTCGCCGCCGAGCTGGTAGGGGAAGACGACGAAGGTGTCGGCCCCGTACAGGTGCCGGCACGCCGCCAGCAGCCGGGCGTAGATGTGGCCCGCCGCGGCGCCGCGGAACTCGGGGAACACGTTGTAGGCCATCTCGACCGAACCCAGCAGCGCACTGATCACGCCGTAGCCCACGGGCACGCCGTTCTGCAGGATCAGGTAGCCCGAAACGGCCTCGAACAGGAGCCGCCGCGCGGGCACCGTGCCGATGACGGCGAACTGCAGGCCGTCGCCGTCGTCGATGAGGGTGACGTCGTGGGGGCTGCCGTAGGCGAAGGCGTCGAGGTCGCGGTTGCGGGCGACCATGGCGGCGCGGGCGAGTTCGATGACGGCCCGGCCGCGCGCCGGACCGACGCCGTGCACCCGCCGCGGCGGGATCGCCAGCTCCCGCCGGAGGTCGGGGCGTCCCCGCCGGAGCGGGCCGGCCTGGGGGTGGAGTTTCGGCCCGGCCAGGCAGGCCCCGGTGCGGCACGGACCGCCCGCGCCGCCGGCGAGCACGAGAGCGAGCCCGAGGTGCTCGTAGAAGTACTCGCGGGCCGCCGCCTCCATGGGCACCTCGCCGAGGCGCCGCACCACGAACGCGGCGTCGGTCTCCCGCGGGCCCTTCATCCGCTCGAGCCACTCCCGCACGGGGAAGGCGTACTCGTCCAGGCCCGGCGTCTCGGCGTAGAGGGCCAGCAGGTGCAGGATCCTCTCGAGGGACGCGCCGTCCCCGTAAGCGTCCCAGTCGATGCGCAGCCGCTCGGGCCACCGCGCCGCCAGCCACCGCGCCGTCTCCATGAAGAACTCGTAGTGCACGTCGGTGCCGGCGATGCCCGTGTCGGCCAGGGCCTCGCGGTGCCGCTGCAGGTCGGGGCGGTCGGCGAACCCGGCGAGCATGGCCGCGACCCGGCGGCGCAGCGCGGCGTCGTCGGGATGGGCGTGCCAGAAGCAGAGCAGGTCGTGCAGCTGCTGCACGGCAGCGGCCGTCGGCAGGGCTTTGGCGGCCAGGTGGGCGAGGAGTTCGTGCTTGGTCGCGGTGGCCGGCGCGCCGAACTCGGTGCGCAGGGCGACAAGGCGGGCCAGGGCGGCGGAGGCGGACAGGGTCATGGGGCGGAGCTCCTTCCGGGTCGGGACCTCGGCGGAGTCTAGCACGGGCCGTCGGCCTCGGCCCCACGCTTTCGCGGTCCTGCGGGTCGCCCGGAACAGGCGACCGGCCGGTGGGAGGCCACCAGCCGGAAAGATCGCCTGTCCGGACACTGTGGGGAGGCGGGCCGGGCGGCCTCAGCCCCGGACACCCTGCATGCCGTGGACGTCCGCCGCGGTCAGCGTCTGGCCGCCGATGCCCCAGTTGCCCTCCTTGACCTCCTCGATCTTCACCCAGGTGACGCCGCGCAGGGCCTCGCCCTCGATGCCGACCATGGTGTCGGTGACCTTCTCGATGATCTCCTGCTTCTGCGCGGCGTCGAACACGTTCTCGATGATCTGGACGGTGATGAGCGGCATGGCTTCTTCCTTTCGTGACGTCTGTTCTGGGGGTCCCGGCGCGGGCCGGGCGTCGGGCCCGGATCCGCGGCGAGGTGCCCGGCGGTTCGCAGGGCGGTTCGGAGGGGACTACGCGAACGGCGGGCCGCACCCGCCAGCGGACCGCCATTTTTTTTCGCGCCGGCCGCGCGACGGCGGCGCCCACCGGCGGGTCGGATGAAGTCTGGTGGCGACCGGAGGCAGAAGAGGGCGGGCTAGTGGGCCGGATTCCCCGGCACGCCGCTTCGCGAGACCTGGACGATCACGACGACCAGCCGGCCGTCGTCGATGCGGTAGACGATGGTGAAACGCGGGGAGCGGAGGAGCCAGAAGCCGTCGCCCAGTTCCTCGGCGTCCTCGCGCCGGGGGGCATAGGCCAGCGAGTCGATGACGCGCGCCAGGTCGGAAAAGACGTCGTCGGGGAGGCGGTCGAGGTCGTCCTTGACCTCCTGCAGCAGGCGGATCTCAAAGATCGGAGTGCGTTCCACGCCGGTCCTTCACGTCGTTCCAGCCCACTTCGCCGCGGGATTCGGCCACGGCCCGCCGGGCCGCCGCCAGGTAGGCCGCCCGTTCCAGTTCCCGCAGCCGCTCGTAGTCCTCGGCGCCGATCAGCACGGCCACGTCCTTGTCGTGCCGGTGGATGACGACGCGTTCGCCGCCGAAGGCCGCCCGATTGAGGGCGTCGGCCAGACCGGCCCGGATGGCGCTGACGGTCAATCGGATCATGCTGGCTGCTCCTTGGGCCTCGGGTGCGGCGCGCGCAGGGCTCTCTTTCCCGTGTGCTCTTTATTTTAGACGTATTGTACCATTGCGTCAATAGTATTTATTCGGACATTTTGTACAAAACTTGAGCCTCATTCGCCCGCGCCCCGCGGCCGGCCCTGGCGACTCGACGCCGTCGGCCCCGGCTGCTAGGATGGCCGACATTTCCCCTCCTGGATTCTCTGCCAAGGGAGCAGCCATGCGCCACCTGGTTCCGGTCATCGCCCTCGGACTGACCCTCGTGGCCTGCCGGCCGGTGTCGGCCGGGGCGGTCCGCACCATCGACGACGTGCCGGAGATCGCCAGCTGGGGGATCGAGGCCCGGCTGCGACTCGGCGACGATCCGCCCCTGCAGGTGGTCGAGATGACGGCCTTCCACGGCCGCGACCCCGTGCGGGAATCCACGCGCATCTCGGTTTCCGAGCGCGGGGGCGAACCCACGCTCATCGAGAGCCGGGTCGTCGACGGCCGGCGCTGGGTGCGGGTCGGCGGCCCCTGGGCGGAGTCGGACCGGTTCCGCCGGAAAGAACTCCTGCCTCTCACCCCGACGGACCTGCTCGCCGTCGTCGAACGTCTCGTGGTCGTCGGCACCGAGGAGCGCGACGGTCGCCCCTGCGAGCACCGACGCGGCGACCGCGAGGACCTGATCGCGGCCGGGGGCGCCCCCGAGGCCGACTTCGCGCGTCTGGATCACGCGACGATCGACGTGTGGATCGACCTGGCGCACCGCTTCATCTCCGAGTTCCGTCTCGCGGGTGCGACCGGTGGACGGGACGGCGCCATGCCCCTGACCTACACCTACCGCCACGTCGCCCTGGACGAACCGGTCGCGGTGGACGCGCCGGCGGTTCCGGAACCCGCGCCGGCCCCGGCCCCGGCCGTGCCCGGGCAGGACGAGGTCGACCGCAAGCTCGGCTTCCCCTTCCCCGTGCCCGCGGGGGCGACCGTCAGCATCTACGGGGCCACGGTGAACGTGCTGACCACGCTGCCCCTGGACGAGGCCCGCGCCTACGCCGACCGCACCCTGCGGGCCGCCGGCTTCGTCCCCGGCGAGGCGGTGGAACGGGCTCCGGGCGAGTTCGCCACCACCTGCACGCGGGACGGTCGCAGCCTGGTCGTGCTCGTGTTCCAGGTCAGCGCGCGCGGCGCCACGATCCAGCTCGGCGCCAAGCCGTGACGTCCGCCGTCGTGCTCGCCGCCCTGGCCCTGCTGGCCGCCGCGGACGCGGCCGCCGCCTCGCCGGAGTGCGCCCCGACCGCCACCCACGCGGCCGCCCGCATCGTCGCGGTCGACGCCGCCGGTGGGCTCCGGCCCCAGGCGGCGCCGGAGGTCCGCGCGGGAGAACGCTTCGTCCAGACCGTGGCCGACCGCTGGATCTTCGCCCTCGAGCCCCGGGAGTTCGGCTGGGCCGTCCGCATCTACGACCCGCACGCCGGCGCCGGACCGGACGCCGCCGACCTGAGCGCCCCGACGCCGCCGCTCCACCTCGACCCCAACCCGCGCGACCTGGCCGGCTGGCACTTCCGCAACGCGGCGAACACGGGCCCGAACCGGGGCGACGTGAACGCGCCCCAGCACCTGCGCCGATTCGTCTTCGCCCTCGATGCGGCCGGACTCGCCGACCCGGACGCGGCCCGCGGCGAGGGCTGGCTGCACATCCTCGACTTCCGGCTCACGCCGCCGGAGCCTGGCCGCCGGGCCCGCCTGACCGACCTGCGGTTCGAGGCCTGCCTCGCCTGGCCCCGACCGGATCCCTCCGCTTCCGCGGAAGCCTCGTCCGCGCCCGAGGATGTCGAGATCTTCGGCGCCTGCGGGCTCGGCCGCGCCGGGTTCGCCCTCGACGCCGCCTTCGCGCCGCCCGCTTTGACCGGCGATCTCGACGGCGACGGCTCCCACGACCGGCTCGTCCAGGTGCGTCGCCGGTCCGACGGCCGGCGCGCCCTCGCTCTCTGCCGCGCCGGCACGTGGCTGCACGTCATGGGGCCCGACGCGGGCCCCCTGCCGCCGGGCTGGCTGGACCGCCTGGAAGCCTGGCGCCTGGTGCCGCGCGACCACGGTCCGTTCGGCTACGTCGACGAACCGCCCTGGCCCGAGGCTGCGGGTGACGTGCTGGTGCTCGAGCGCCTGGAGAAGGAGATGATCCTCGTCTTCTGGCGCGACGGTGGGCTGCGGGCGCAGCAGGTGTACCGCATGGTCGAGCCGTGAGGCCCGGGGGCCGGGCGCGACCGGGCCGGGCCCCGCGAATCGGCCCGAATCGCCGGGACGGCCGCGTCCGGCCCGGCGCACCGCGCCCTTTCGCGCGGCCCCGCCAGTGATTATCATTTGCACGAGAGGAAGATCCCCGGACCCGGGCTCCGCAGGCGCGCCCGGGCCCCGTCGCCGTCGCCTGGACCGTTGCAAGGAGTACCGTCATGGACACCCCCTGGGGCACCCCCGAGATCGCTGAGCAGTTCCGGCACAAGGTCGGTCTGGCCGAAATGCTCAAGGGCGGCGTCATCATGGACGTCACCAACGCCGAGCAGGCGAAGATCGCCGAGGAGGCCGGCGCCGTGGCCGTCATGGCCCTCGAGCGCATCCCCTCGGACATCCGCAAGATGGGCGGCATCGCCCGCATGTCGAATCCCGGCATGATCCAGGCGATCAAGGACACGGTGTCGATCCCGGTCATGGCCAAGTGCCGCATCGGCCACTTCGCCGAGGCGCAGATCCTGCAGGCCCTGGGCGTCGACTTCATCGACGAGTCCGAGGTGCTCACGCCGGCCGACAACCAGAACCACGTCTACAAGCACGACTTCAAGGTGCCGTTCGTGTGCGGCTGCCGGAACCTGGGCGAGGCCCTGCGCCGCATCGGCGAGGGCGCGGCCATGATGCGCACCAAGGGCGAGGCGGGCAGCGGCGACATCGTCGAGGCCGTCACCCACATGCGCGAGGTCACCGAGGGCATCCGCCGGCTGCAGCTCATGCGCACCGACGAGCTCATGGCCGAGGCCAAGCGGCTCGGCGCGCCGTACCACGTGGTGGTCGAGACCGCCGAGCTGGGCAAGCTGCCCGTGCCGAACTTCGCCGCCGGCGGCGTGGCTACGCCCGCGGACGCGGCGCTCATGATGCAGCTCGGCGCCGAGACGGTCTTCGTGGGCAGCGGCATCTTCGCCAGCGACGATCCGGCGCCGCGGGCCCGGGCCATCGTCGACGCGGTGACCTACCACGACGATCCGGCCAAGCTCATGGAGGTCTCCATGAAGCTGGGCGAGGCCATGAAGGGCCGCGCCGTGAACGAGATGGACGCCAGCGAGAAGATGGCCGGGCGGGGCTGGTAGCACCGTGGCTGTCCGCGATCGCGCGCCCATCGGCCTGCTCACCCTGCAGGGCGACTACGAGAAACACCGGCAGGCGTTCGCCGCCCTGGGGCGCGAGACGCGGGGCGTGCGGCGCCCGGGCGAGCTCGAGGGCCTCGGCGGCCTGGTGATTCCCGGCGGCGAATCGACCACCCTGACCCGGCTGGTCGACCGCGTCGGCCTGCGTGAGCCCCTGCGCGCTTTCGCCGCCCGCCGCCCGGTGCTCGGCACCTGCGCCGGCCTGATCATGCTGGCCCGCGCCACGGCCGACGAGGGGCGTGCCGATTTCGGCGTCGAGCCCCTCGGGCTGCTCGACTGCACCGTCCGCCGCAACGGGTACGGCCGCCAGATCGATTCCTTCACGGCGCCGGTGGGCATCGACGTGCTCGACGGCAGCCCGGAGCCGTTCCCGGCCGTGTTCATCCGGGCGCCGCGCATCACCGCCGTCGGGCCCGAGGTCGACGTGGTGGCGCAGCACGACGGCGAGCCGGTGGCCGTGCGGCAGGGGCACCTGCTGGGCCTGGCCTTTCATCCGGAGCTGACGGACGACCTCCGCCTGCACCGGGCCTTTCTCGCGCTGGTCGACGCCGCCGGGTGACGTCCGACCCGCCAAGTTCCCGCCGCGGGCCCCGGACCTCGGCCCGCGACGACCGCAACGGGGCATGTTCCGGCGCCGCGTCCCGGCGCCCAGCCAGAAGGACGAGAGTCATGAAGCGATCGCTGCAGAAGTTCCTGGCCGGCTTCGCCGTGCTGACCGTGTGCGCCGGGGCGGCCCTCGTGGCCGGATGCGGCGGCGGCGACGACGGCGGCACCAATCCGCCGCCGCCGAGCTGCTCCCTGTCGGCCGTGACCACGGGGCTGGACACCTCGTTCCTCAGCGGCGAGACCGTCAACATCCGCTGGACCGGCAACGGCACGCCGAGCACGGTCGTCATCGAGCTGACCAAGGCCGGCACGGTGGTGGGCACCATCGCCGCCAGCACGGCCAACGACGGCTTCCACGCCTGGGTGGCGAACACCGGCGGCCAGGCCAACGGGTCCGACTTCGGCATCCGCGTGACGGCCACGGGCGACGCCGGCTGCAACGCCGAGAAGACGGGGCTGACCCTCCTCGACGTGTCCGGCTGCGCGATCTCCGGCATCGTCGTGCCCGACACCCTGCAGGCGGGCGACGTCCACTCCCTGACCTGGACCAGCGCCAGCACCTCCGGCACCGTGGACATCGAGCTCTACAAGGCCCTGCCCGCCAGCCTCGGCGACTTCGTCGGCGTCGTGGCCACCGGCGTGCCCGACACGGGCACCTACCAGTGGGACGTCGACTCGTTCCACGTGGGGTCGCTCCACTATCGCCTGCTCATCTCCGATCCGGCGGTGGGCGGCTGCGAGGCCATGTCCGACCAGTTCTACATGGTCGACACCGACCTCTGCGAGATCGACGTGTTCGGCCCGCTCGGCGCCGGCGCGGTCCACACGGCCGGCACGGTCATGCAGATCACCGTCGACCAGACGTCGACCAACGGGAGCGGCATGGTCGACCTGCGCCTCTATTCGGGCGCGCAGTTCGTGCCGGGCGGGTTCATCGCCGACAACGTGCCCGTCCTGGGCGGCGCCTTCAACTGGACCGTCGACGACTACGACTGGACGCTGACCAACACGAACTACCGGATCCGGGCCATCGACGTCAGCGACCCCTACTGCGTGGGCGAGTCGGAGACGTTCAGCATCGTGCAGCCGTGACGGGACGGCGTTTCGCCACCGACCGGGGAAGGGCCGCCTGTGCGGCCCTTCTCGTCTCGGGTCTGCTGGCCGTGGTGCCGGCGCCGCTGCGGGCCTGGTCCGAGTTCGGCACCGAGGCCGACGAGCCGGAGACCCCGGCCACCGGGCCCGAGATCGTCGAACCCTTCTTCGCCTTCCTGGTCGGCCTGGCCGATGCCGACTCCCTCGGCGCCTGGAGCGGCGCCGACCTCGCGGCATGGACCGCCGCGTCAGGCCGGGAATCGCGCTTCCCGCTGACCGAGGTGGTGCGCATCGAGCGCCGGCGGCCGCAGCCGGAGCGGGCGGGGCGGTTCGGACCGCCGGTGCGGGCCGACTGGCGCCTCGAACTGGCCGCCGCCCAGGACCGGCCCATGCCCTACAGCATCCTGGGCTACCATCCGGGCAGCCTGCGGGTGGCCCGCGTGCTCGAACTGGCCGAACTGGCGCCCCTGGCCTTCTCCCTCGAACTTCCGGCCGACGACGACGCCGTCCGGCACGTGCAGGTCGACTCCTGCCGTGTCTTCGCCCTTGAGGGGGGGCACGTGCTCCTGGACGCCGACGGCTGGCTCGACGCCCTGCTGGGCGCCGGCCTCGACGACTCCTGGACCCTGGGCTTCGTCACCGCCCGCACGGAAGGCGAGCTCGTGGGCCTGGCCGTGAGCCTCGGCCGGGACGGCCGCAGGATCTACGGCGAATTCGACTTCCGGGCCGACAAGGTGCTCGCCCACGGCCGCCCTCTCGCCAACGCCCTCAGCCGCACGAGCCGCGCCTGGCTCGACGTCGCCGCCGGCAACCTGCCGGACCCCTGGGTCGAGTGACGCGGGCCGGTCCCGTTGCGCCCGCGCCCCGAATGGGCGATCTTGCCGGGATGAAACGCCTCGAACTGACCATCCACGGCCGCGTGCAGGGAGTCGCCTTCCGCTGGCACACGCGCCACCAGGCCCTGGCCCTGGGGCTGACGGGCTGGGTCCGCAACCGCCCCGACGGCACCGTGCGCCTGGTCGCCGAGGGCGAGCCCGCGACCCTGGACCTGCTTCGGGCCTGGGCGGAACGGGGGCCGGACCACGCGCGCGTCGATCGCGTCGACACCCACTGGAGCGAGGCCGGGCCGGGCTTCGCCGGATTCGAGATCACCGGATGAACCCCGCCGCCGCCCGCCTGCTCGTGGCCGTCGACGTGGACGGCACCCTGCTCGACAGCGAGTTCGACGACGTGCTGCGCCCGCGCGAGGTGGCGGCCCTGCAGGCCGTGCGCGACGCGGGCCACGTGGTGGCGCTCTGCACCGGGCGCAACCTGAACTCGACCCGGGCCCTGCTCGAGCAGTCGGCCTGGTTCCCGGACGACCTGCCCCTCGTGCTGCTGAACGGGGCGGTGGTGTGGGGCGACGCGCCGCGGCGCCGCCTGGCCAGCCACGAACTCGACGGCGAGCGCATCCGGCGGCTGATCGGGCTCTTCAAGGTCCACGGAACCGTCCCCATGGTGTATGGTCACGACGACGACGGCGGCTTCCTGCACCACGAGCCCGTGGCCGTGAACGCCATCCTGGCCCGCTACCTGGCCAAGCGCCGCGCGGCGGTGGGCAGCCTCGCGGTGGTGGAGGACCTGGCGGCCCTCGGTCTGGAGCGCGCCCTCGAGGTGGGCACCATCGATCGCCAGGAGCGCATCGAGGCCCTCAGCGCCGCCGTGCGGGCCGAGCTCGGCGACGCCGTCAACGTCGTCAACACCCGCAGCCTGCTCGGCGACGGGGCCTACTACTGGGCCGAGGCCTTCGACCGGCAGACGGGCAAGGGCACGGGCCTGCGGGTGCTGGCCGACTTCTGCGGGATCCCCCTGGCGGCCACGGTGGCCATCGGGGACAACTACAACGACCTGGACATGTTCGACGTGGCCGGGTGGAGCGTGGCCATGGACGGCGCCCCGGCGGCGGTCCTGGCGCGCGCCGACGAGATCGCGGCCCCGGTCCGGGAGTCGGGCGCGGCCGCCGTGCTCGAGCGCATCGCCGCCGGCCACCGGCCGGGCGGCCGGAAAGGCGGAACGACGTGAGCCCCCTGCGCGACGACGACAGCAAGCTGGCCGGACGCATCTTCCCCCAGAACCCGGTGGACGACGCCGGCGGCGGCCGCGACCGCGCCCCGGGCGCCGACGCCGCGCCCGACGAGATGGGTCTGCGCGAGATGGGCTACGCCATGGTCGACCTGGTGGTCGAGTACCTGAACGGCCTGGAGGGGCGGCGCGTGTACGGGCCCCTGACGCCTCTCGGCCTGGACGACACCTTCGCCGAGCCTCTGCCCGAGGACGGCACCCCGGTGGCCGATCTCATCCAGGACTGCCGCACGCGGGTGTTCCCCAACACCATGGCCATCGGCAGCCGGCGCTACTTCGGCATGATGAATCCGGCGCCCATCCCCATCGCCATCTTCAGCGAGGCCCTGTGCGCGGCCATGAACCAGAACACGGCCTCCTGGCGGCACTCGCCCGCGGGCACCGCCATCGAGAAGCGCGTCGTGCGCTGGCTGTGCGAGCTCTTCGGGCTGCCGGAGACCAGCTTCGGCACCCTGACCGACGGCGGCTCCCTGGCCAACATCACGGGCCTGAAGCTGGCGGTGAACCGGGCCCTCGGCCGCGACCTGTCCCAGGTCGACATCATGGCGGGGCCGGGCGAGGAGATCGCGAAGCTGAAGTTCTACGTCTCCGGCCAGGCGCACTACAGCTTCGACAAGGCCATCGACCTGCTCGGCCTCGGCCGCGGCCAGCTGCGCAAGATCACCAGCGACGAGCTCTTCCGCATCGACCTGGACCTGCTCGAACGGACCATCCGGCAGGACATCGACGCCGGCTTCAAGCCCGCCTGCCTGATCGGCATCGCCGGCACCACCAACACCGGCAGCATCGACAAGCTCGACCGCCTGGCCGACCTGGCCCAGAAGTACAACTGCTGGTTCCACGTCGACGCGGCCTACGGCGGCGCCGTGATCCTCTCGGAGATGTACGGCGCCATGCTGCGCGGCATCGACCGGGCCGACTCGATCACCGTCGATCCGCACAAGTGGTTCTACATGCCCTTCAGCTGCGGCGGCATCCTGGTGCGCGACGGCGACTTCCTGCGCCGCAGCTTCCTGGTCCGGCCCGAGTACTACATGGAGAAGGTGCAGGAGGGGGCCGCCGTCATCGAGAGCGACGAGCAGGGGCGGCGCGTCATGCCCGATCCGCGCGGCTTCCACCAGGGCGACAAGGTGAACTTCTTCCAGTACGGGATCCAGGGCAGCCGGCGCCTGAACGCCCTGAAGCTGTGGCTGGCCATTAAGTGCGCCGGGCGCCGTCAGTACGCCGCCTGGGTCGAGAAGGACATCGAGCTGGCGCGGATCCTCGCCGCGCGCATCCGGCGCCTGCCGGACTTCCGCATCATGGGCCCTAACACCCTCGGCATCTGCAACTTCCGCTGGGAACCGGTCACGGACGACGGACGTTTGCGGTATTCCGAGCAGAGGATCAACGAACTGAACCAGGCGCTGCAGGAGCGCGTCGAGCGCGAAGGCGATGCCTGGTTCAGCTTCACGCGTCTGCACGGCCTCGTGGCCCTGCGGGTGAACGTGGAGAACCGCAACATGGAACAGGCCGATGTGGAGCGGCTGGTCCGGGTGATCCGCCTGGCCGCCGACCGCATCCTGGCCGAACAGGACCAGTAGATTCCGGAGGAAAGACGACATGAAGCGCATTCTGGCGATGGCGACGATGCTGACGGTGATCGGGGCGGCGGGGGTCGGCCTGGCGGCCTTCAAGGGCTCGGCCGACGTGGTGAAGGCCGCGCCGGCGGCCACGGCGGTCAAGGCCAAGGCGGGCGAGCGGGTGACGTTCGCCATCGAGGTCGCCATCGAGGACAAGTGGCACATCTATGCCCACGGCGACTCGAACTTCATCGGCGTCGATCTCAAGCCCGCCGACACCTTTCCCCTGGAAGACCTGCAGGCCACCTACCCCAAGGGACACGAAGGCGAGTTCTTCGGCGAGCCGGTGTGGATGATCGCCGGCACCGAGCACATCGAAGCCTCGGCCCTGGTGCCCGCCGGCATGGCCGCCGGCGAGCATCCGCTCGAGTTCGGGGTGACGGTGCAGGCCTGCGACGACAAGACCTGCCTGGCGCCGGTCGACCTGCCGGTGACGATCAAGCTGGTGGTCGAGTAGCGCCGCCGACGAGGGACGCGCCATGAAGACGATCTATCTGGGCAATCTGCCCTTCGACGCCACCGAGGAAGCGGTGAAGGACCTCTTCGCCGCCCACGGCCGCGTCGTGAAGGTGACGCTGATCACCGACCGCGAGACCGACCAGCCGCGGGGCTTCGGCTTCGTGGAGATGCCGGCCGAGGACGCCGACCGGGCCATCGCCGCCCTGGACGGCCACGAGATGGACGGGCGCACTCTGCGGGTGAACGAGGCCCGCGACCGCGGCGCCCGTCCGCCGCGGCGCAGCTGGTGAGTCGGCGGCGGGGACACCGCCGGGGCCTGGCCCTCGCCGGCGCCGTCGCGGTCCTGCTGGCGGCCATGGCGGCGACCGCCGGCCCGCTGCACGACGCCCGGCGCGGGTTCACCACCCGGCTCGTCGCCGAATGGCGCGAGGACACCCCCCTGGAGGCGCCGCCCCCCGACCTGTTCACCCTCGTGAGCTACCCGGCCCCGCTGGGCGAGAACACCGCCTACCTGAGCGCGAACCATGCCGCGACCGACTCGGCCGTGGGCGGTCGCCCGGCCATCGTCTGGCTCACCGGCGGCATGCCGACCTCGCGCGGCGGACCCTACGTGTGGCGCCAGGGACCGGACGAGAACGACCAGTCGGCGGCGCCGTTCCGGCAGGCGGGCCTCGTCATGCTCTTCCCGACGGTGCGCGGCACCGCCGCCAATCCGGGCCGGCAGGAGGCGATGCTCGGCGAGGTGGACGACGTGATCGCGGCGGCCACCTTCCTGCGGGGGGTGCCGGGCGTCGATCCCGACCGCATCTACCTGGGCGGCCACAGCACCGGCGGCACCCTCGCCCTGCTGGTGGCCGAGGCGACCGACATGTTCCGGGCGGTCTTCGCCTTCGGGCCGGTGCCGGACATCGCCGACTACGGGGGCATCGACTGGCCCTTCGACACGGACGACCCGAACGAATTCCGCGTGCGCTCCCCCCTGCACTTCCTCGACGCGATCACGACGCCGACCCTGGTCTGCGAGGGGGAGGGGGGCAACGTCGAGGACATGGAACTGCTGGCGTCGGTGAACCGGAATCCGCTGGTGTCCCTGCTGACGCTGCCCGACGCCGACCACTTCACGCCGCTCGTGCCGGTCAATCGCCTGCTGGCGGCGCGGATCGTGGCGGGCCATGACGATCCGTTCCCCTTCGACACCACGGCCATCGCGCAGGAGTACGCCCGCTTCCGCGCCGCACGGAGCGAGCCTTGAGCCTGTGGCACCGGCTCTTCGGCGGGGCGGCGACGCCGCCCGACGCGGCCCGCGACCTGAGCCGCAACGCCCCGTGCTGGTGCGGGTCCGGCCGCAAGTACAAGCAGTGCCACTTCGAGCGCGACCGCGAGCACTTCACCGCGAAGCAGAACGAGGCCTGCAAGGGCCCCACCTGAGCCCGCTGAGCCGGGGCCGCGTCGCGGCCCCTCCCCTCGGAAAAATTCCTCTCCAGTGTGACTAGGTCACGGAACGACGGGGTCCGGACGTCTACATTGACGTCAGGACATCCCCCTCGTTCACCCGGAGGTTCGACATATGAAGAAGAACGTTGGCAGCATCGACCGGATGGTCCGCGGCACCCTCGGCGTGGTGGCCTGCGGGGCCGCGGGTCTGGACCTGGTGAGCGGTGGCCTGGCGATCGCGGCGCTGGTCGTGGGGCTGGTCCTGGTGGCCACGGCGGCCCTCGGCTGGTGCCCGCCCTACACGCTGCTGGGCATCAACACCTGCCGCGTCAGGAACCGGAGCTGATCCCCGCCCCGGTGACGTCGTCCGGTCGGATATCCGAGCCCCGGCCGGGCGACGTCGAACCCGCCGCCAGTCCCAGAATGACCCCCAATGCCACCGACCACACCGCCGCCAGCCCGACCTGGTACTCCCGGGGCAGACTGAAGGTGACCGTGTGGGCCGGAATCCAGAACCACAGCAGCGTCCACCAGGCCCGCTGGATGCCGGCGAAGCCCCGGCGCCCGAGGATCAGGTTGTCCGTCAGGCGGTGGAAGGCCATCATCTGCGGCCCGAAGAACGCGTTGGTGAGCACCGAGAGGGCGAAGGCCCGCGGCAGGCCGGCGCCGCACGCGGCCGGCAGCAGGCCGTGTTCGACCAGGGCCGCCGTGAAGCCCTTCATGCCGGCGAAGCCGAACTTCACCAGCAGCCCCAGCAGGGCCCACCCCGCGACTTTCAGGAGCATCTGCGGCGGGGTGCCGGGCAGGCCCCGCCGGCGGGTGGCCGCCAGATGGCCGAGCGTTTCACCGACGGTGCCGAGTACGGCGAACTGCACGGCGGCGGCGAGCAGGGGGTGGGCGCTGACCCAGGCGACGTAGGCGGACATGGCGACTCCTCCGTGGGGACGGCGGCAAAGGTCGCCCGCCGCGGGCCGGGGGGCAAGGCGGGGATGGCGTCCGCCCGGCCCCCTGCGCTAGACTGGCCGTCGGCGATGCCGCGGGGGTGTCGCCTGAATCGAGCCCGGGAGCCGACCATGGTCACCATCGCGGAGATCCGCGCCGCCGCCGAGCGCATCGCCCCCCACGTGCACCGCACCCCGGTGCTCACCTGCACGACGCTGGACACCCTCGCCGGAGCCCGCCTCTTCTTCAAGTGCGAGAACCTGCAGAAGGTCGGCGCCTTCAAGATGCGCGGCGCGAGCAACGCCGTCTTCAGCCTCACCGACGCGGAGGCCGCCGCGGGGGTGGCCACCCATTCGTCCGGCAACCACGCCCAGGCCCTGGCCCTGGCCGCGCGCAAGCGGGGCGTGCCGGCCTACATCGTCATGCCGCGCACGGCGCCCGAGGTGAAGCGGGCCGCGGTGGCGGGCTACGGCGCCGAGATCATCCCGTGCGAGCCGACCCTCGCCGCCCGCGAGGCGACCCTCGAAGAGGTGGTCGCGCGCACGGGGGCGACGTTCATCCCGCCCTACAACGACGAACGCATCATCGCGGGCCAGGGCACCGCCGCCCTCGAACTGCTCACCGACCAGCCGGATCTCGATGTGGTCATGGCGCCGGTGGGCGGCGGTGGCCTGCTCGCGGGCACGTGCGTGGCCACGCGCGCGATGGCGCCGCACGCGGTGGTCATCGCGGCCGAGCCGGCGGGCGCGGACGACGCGGCGCGCTCCCTGGCCGCCGGCCGGATCGTGCCCAACGCGTCGACCGACACCGTCGCCGACGGCCTGTTGACGAACCTCGGGCCCCTCGCCTTCCCCATCATCCGCGACCACGTCCTGGCCATCCGGACGGTGACCGATGCGGCCATCATCGCCGCCATGCGCCTGATGTGGGAGCGCATGAAGATCGTCGTCGAGCCGTCGTCGGCGGTGTGCCTGGCGGCGGTGCTCGCCAATCCGGGCGACGTGAACGGTCGCCGGGTGGGGATCATCGTCTCGGGCGGCAACGTGGATCTCGCGCGGTTGCCCTGGTGACCGGGGGGCCGCCGCCACGGCCCGCGAGGCCGTTGCCTCGGGCCCGGCGGCGTGGTAGAAAGGGGGAGGTGACCAACAGGCCCCGGAGGCCCAACATGAAGCGAATCAACGTTCTGTCCGCCCTGCTGCTGCTCGTCCTGGCCGCGCCGCCGGCGGCCCGCGCCGCCGATCCCGGTCCCTGCGACCTGCCCGAGGCCCACCAGTTCGACTTCTGGGTCGGCTCGTGGGAGGTCCATGCCCAGGGACGCGTCGTGGGCCACAACCGCATCAGCCGCATCCTCGGCGGCTGCACCCTGCTCGAGGAGTACGACACCAGCCCGCGCCCCTATGCCGGCAAGAGCTTCAACTGGTACGATCCGACCGACGGGCGCTGGCACCAGGTGTGGGTCGACAACGGGGGGCTGCGCCTGCATCTGACGGGCGGGCTGGCGGACGGCGCGATGGTGCTCGCCGGCGAGCGCGTGCAGGACGGCGCCCCGGTGACCGACCGCATCACCTGGACCGCCGCTGCCGACGGCACCGTGCGCCAGCACTGGGAGACGTCCGGCGACGGCGGCGCCACCTGGGCCACGGCCTTCGACGGGCTGTACCGGCCGCTCGCCGCCGACGGGGAGGTCCGATGACCCACGAGTACCGCATCCGCGTGCGCAACTTCCACTGCGACACCTACGGCCACGTCAACAACGCGCGCTACCTGGAATTCCTCGAAGAGGCCCGCTGGGACTTCACCGAGCACACGCGCGGCCTGGACGCCCTGCCCGACCGCGGGCTCGGGCTGGTCGTCGCGGCGGTGAACATCGAGTTCAGGCGCCCGCTGCTGCGGGAGGAGACGGCGGTGATCCGCTCGCGCATGGCGAGCTACGAGGGGCGCCGGGCGGTGATGCGGCAGGAGGTCACGCGGGCTTCCGACGGGAAGACGGCGGCCGTGGCCGACATCACCTTCGCCATCATCGAGATGGCCAGCGGCCGGGCCATCGAGCTCGACGAGGGGATCCGCGCCCTGTTCGTCTCCGGCCGCACCGCGGAGCCGGGCGCGTGAGCGGCGGCGGACGCTGGCGGGCCCGCCTGCAGGCCCTCGGGCCCGGGATCCTCTTCGCCGGCGCCAGCATCGGCGTCTCGCACCTGGTGCAGAGCACGCGGGCGGGCGCCGACTACGGCTTCGGGCTGCTGTGGGCCGTGCTGCTGGTGCTCCTGTGCAAGTACCCTTTCTTCGAGCATGCCCATCGCTACACCGCGGCCACGGGGGAGAGCCTGCTGCAGGGCTACGCGCGGCAGGGGCGCTGGGCCCTGGCGGCGTTCATGGTCGTGGTGGTGGGCAGCGCCTTCATCACCACCGCCGCGGTGACGGTCGTCACGGCGGGCCTCATGGGAGCCCTGCTCGGGCTGGACGTGCCCCTGTGGGTGATCAGCCTCGGCCTGCTGGCGCTCATCCTGGGCCTGCTGGCCTTCGGCCACTACGGCCTGCTCGACCGGGGCATGAAGGTCATGGTGCTGGTGCTCGGCGTGTTGACCCTGGCGGGCGTCGCCCTCGCGCTGGCCCACGGCCCGGTGGGCGATCCGGCCCACACGGCCCCACCCCTGTGGAACATCGCCGGCCTGACCTTCCTGCTCGCGCTGATGGGCTGGATGCCGGCGCCCCTGGACATCGGAGCCTGGTCGTCGCTGTGGGTGCTCGAGCGCGACCGCGAGGCCGACGCCGCCTGCGGCATGGACGGCTGCCTGTTCGACTTCAACCTGGGCTACGCCGCGGCGACCATCCTGGCCGTGGCCTTCCTCGCCTTCGGGGCCCTGGTCATGTTCGGCACGGGGCGGGAGTTCGCGGCGTCGGGCATCGCGTTCTCGCGGCAGCTCGTGGAGATGTACACCACCGCCCTGGGCGGCTGGAGCCGCTGGCTGATCTCGATCGTGGCCTTCATCACCATGTTCTCGACCACGATCACCGTGGTCGACGGCTATGCGCGCACCCTCGACCGGGGCCTGGCCCTGCTGTGGCGTCCGGCCAGCCGGCCGCGCACCACGCCCTGGGCCCTGCTGCTGTCGGTGCTCGCCCTCGTGATCATCGCCTTCTTCATGCGCACCATGAAGGCGCTGGTCGACGTGGTGACGGTGCTGGCTTTCCTCACGGCGCCGCTGGTGGCGGTGCTGAACTTCCGTGTCGTGCGCCTGCCCAACGTCCCGCCCGAGCACCGGCCGGGCCGCCTGCTCACGTGGCTCGGCATCGTGGGGCTCGTCTTCCTCGCCGGATTCGGCCTGGTCTGGATGTGGGTGCGCTGGGGGCACTGACCGGCGGTGGATGAACGAACGCCCCCCGGACCGGGTCCGGGGGGCGTCGTCGTCGGTACGGGACCGGGGGCGGGCCTAGTCGTCGTCGCCCCCGTGGCCGTCATCGTCGTCATCCTCACCGTCATCATCATCATCGTCGTCGCCGCCGCAGCCGTCGTGGTCGTGGTCGTCGCCGCAATCGCCGGTCGACCGCACCTGGAAGTGACCGAGCATGCGGTTCACCTCGCGCTGCCCGTCCCGGTCCAGATTGCACCAGTCGTTCCAGTCGTGGTCGGCGAGGAAGGCGTCGGCCCAGGCGATGGCCTCGGCGGCGCCGGTGCCGTCGGCCCCGTTGGCGATATTGATCTTCGCCGTCAGCAGCTGGGCGTACAGCTTGGTGATGCCGTTGCTCGGATGACCCCACGCGTGCTGCTGCAGCACGGCGTACACCGTGTCCGTGTCCTCCACGGCCATGGTCTTCTCGCCGCCCTCGGCGCCGAGGAGCAGCGGCAGCATGGGCTCGACCTCGTCGGTGTGGTTCTTCCAGTAGCCCTTGCCGTGGGCGCAGCCGTCGCCGACGAAGGGCGCGAACAGGCCGGCGTCCACGTCGAGGTTCGTCTCGTCCGCCATGAGGGTCAGGCAGGCCGTGGCACCCGTGGCCGGATCGATGTCGCTGTCCAGGGTGCCGTTGGAGTCGGCGTGCATGGGCGCGAAGGCCCAGGTGCTGTCGGGCAGCATCACGTGCACCTGGTAGTCGCCCGCGGCCACCTCCGCGAAGAGGTACATGCCGTCGGCGTCGGTGGTGTCGGACAGGACCACGGCGCCGCTGCAGTCGGTCAGGGTGACGACGATGTCCGCGAGACCGGGCTCGCCCTCGTCCTGCAGGCCGTTGCCGTTGCCGTCGTGCCAGACGCGGTCGCCGATGCTGCCGACCCGGGGCACGGCGACGAGGCCGGCGTCGATGCTGAGCTCGGTCAGGGAGTCGGCCAGGCTCAGGCACATGGTCAGGCCGGTGGCGGGGTCGACGTCGCTGTCGAGGCCGGTGTCCTCGCCCGCATGCATCATGGTGAACACATGACCGTCCGGCAGGGCGAAGTGCACCTGGTAGTCGCCGGCCTCGAACGCGTCGAAGAGGTAGTAGCCCTCGGCGTCGGTGGTGTCGGCCACCGCGGCGAACGCCGTGTCGCCGGTGCAGGCCTGCAGCGTCACGATGACGCCCTCGACGCCGGGCTCGCCCTCGTCCTGGATGCCGTCGCCGTTGGCGTCGAGCCACACGCGGTCGCCGAGCCCGTCGACGGCCTTCGCGGCGGCGCCGCCGTCGGGACGCAGGGGGTTCTCACGGCTGCAGCCGGCAACGGCCGCCACGATCAGGGCGCTCAGGGCGAGCAGGCGCACGAATTTCATGGTTTCCCTCCAAAAAAGCGTATGGGGATGCAATGACGCGAGCGAGAATCTATCAAACGCGAGCCTTATCGTCAACTATTCGGGATAATTCGAACGAAATCGCAACAATCAGGCCGGTCCATCCAGGGGGGTGTCGTCGCGGTTGGCCCACTCGCCCATGGAGGCGTCGTAGAGGGCAACATCCTGGAACTGCAGGATTTCCAGGACCCAGTGGACGAAGGCGGCCCGGATGCCCGACTGGCAGTAGGTGATCACCGGTCGCTCCGGGGTGAAACCGAGCCCGGCCACGATTCCGGCCAGCTCCGCCCGGGGGCGCAGGCGGCGGGCGGAGCCGTCGTCGTCCGGGCCGTCGAGCAGGGCCACCCACTCGAGATGGCGGGCGCCCGGCACGTGGCCGCGGCGCGCGTTGTCGCGGTCTTCCCGGCCGGCGAACTCGTCCGGGTGCCGGACGTCCCACAGGTCCG